>DXCD01000173.1 GCA_019116185.1 Candidatus Mediterraneibacter stercorigallinarum | reverse complement strand
ACCGTTCCGAAGTGTGGGTAGCATCCCAGTTCTTTTTAAAGACAATATGGGGACAGCGAAAAGAATACTCGACACTGCTGTTCAGATTAGGAAAAACTCAGAAGAGACTGCATAATAGGATGGGGACGAGTTGATTGTGAGACAGCGTCAGTGATGGAGTAAAATCCCATCTCTGGCGCTGTTTTATATGCCACGGCGGTTTAGTATTTACCCGATCAGCGTCCCAAACCAATACACCAACCCCAGCCCCCAGCTTGTGAAGATGCCGTACAGGATGACTGGACCGGCGATGGTGAAGATCTTGCATCCGATGCCGAATACCTGTCCTTCCTTCTTGTATTCGATGGCCGGCGCTGCGACAGAGTTGGCGAACCCGGTGATGGGCACAAGCGCCCCGGCGCCGCCCCATTTCGCGAGGCGGGGATAGATCCCTGTCCCGGTCAGGAGCACGCTGAGCAGGACCAGAAGCATGGACGTCCAGCTGCTGCAGTCATCCGCGCTGAGATTCTTGAGCTCGCAGTAGTGATGGATGACCTGGCCGATGAAGCAGATCGTGCCTCCTGTGAGGAAGGCTTTGAGCATGTTCAGCCAGACATTATGCTGAGGGGTCTTTTCTTTTACATATTGTTCATACTGTTTTTGCTGTTTTAGACGCTGTATCTTATCCATAGAACTCTCCTTTTTCAAACAATCGTTTTCTCATCTGGCTGACAGCCAGTACTTTCTGTTAGTATCTGGATTTTTCAGGCAAATATACCCTGCATATTTTTGGAAGACCTGTACAAAATAATTCATACGAGATGAAAAAAGGTGAGGATGAAATATGGATCGAAAAGTGGATCAGATAATCAAAGGAAGCCAGAGCCTGATATTTAAAAATGCTCCTTATATTGTAAGCGCGGCATCTGTTGTCGGAAGCAAAGAGGCAGAAGGACCGCTGGGGGAACTGTTTGACATGGCAGGCGAAGACGACCTGTTCGGGGCGCAGACCTGGGAAGAAGCAGAGAGTACGATGCAGAAGGAAGCCTGCGTTCTGGCACTGGGCAAGGCGAATGCAGCTGCAGAGGATGTCCGCTATCTGTTCGGAGGGGATCTGCTCCGTCAGGGGATTGCCACCTCCATGGGCGTGGAGGCGCTCCAGATCCCTATGTTCGGGCTGTACGGGGCGTGTTCAACCTCAGGGGAAGCCCTTGCCCTTGCGGGAATGAGCGCTGCCGCCGGATACGGAGAATACATGCTGGCAGTGACCTCCAGCCATTTCGGAAGCGCGGAGAAGGAGTTCCGTTTCCCGCTGGGGTATGCGAGCCAGCGCCCGCTGTCTGCCCACTGGACTGTCACAGGAAGCGGCGCGTTTGTCGTCCGTGCGCCGGGCAGAAGAGATGAGGAACAGACGTGTCCGGAGCGGGTGCAGGAGGACAGTGGCCTGCCGAGGAAGGGGAAAACGGAACCAAAAGAGCCTAAAAGGAAAAGCCATGTCCGGATCGCGGGCGTGACCGTGGGGAAGATTGTGGATTACGGACTGAAAGATTCGCAGAACATGGGCGCGTGCATGGCTCCGGCGGCCATGGATACTATCGTGCAGAATTTCACGGACATGGGGAGGACAGAAGCGGACTATGACCGGATCATCACCGGGGACCTTGGATATGTGGGACAGTCGATCCTGTTTGACCTGGTCCGGGGGAAAGGGTATGACATCCGGGAAAAACATATTGACTGCGGCATGACTATTTTTGACCAGCAGACGCAGGATACACACGCAGGCGGGAGCGGCTGCGGGTGCGCGGCGGTGACCCTTGCTTCTTTTGTGCTGCCGAAGATCGAAAAGGGAGAGTGGAAGCGGGTCCTGTTCGTTCCGACGGGAGCGCTGATGTCAACGGTGAGCTACAATGAAGGAGCCAGCGTGCCGGGGATCGCGCATGGGATTGTATTGGAGCACTGCTGACGGCGGTGCGCGGGGGGAGCATCCGGACCGTGCGCCGGCAAATACAGTTGTTAAATTTCGGACAGAAACCAGATTTGAAAGGTGGAAAAGATATGGAATATGTTACAGCATTTGTAGTCGGCGGACTGATCTGCTCGGTTGTCCAGATCCTTCTGGACCGGACGAAAATGATGCCGGGGCGGGTTATGGTGCTGCTCGTGTGTACGGGAGCAGTGCTGGGATTCTGCGGGATATACAAGCCCTTTCAGGAGTTTGCGGGAGCAGGGGCGAGCGTTCCCCTTCTCGGATTCGGGAATGTGCTCTGGCAGGGGATAAAGGAAGCAGTGGACCGGAATGGGTTTATCGGGATCTTCATGGGAGGATTCGAGGCGAGCGCGGTGGGCATTTCCGCGGCGCTGATCTTCGGCTATATCGCTTCCTTTATCTTTGAGCCGAAGATGAAAAAGTAAAAACAGTGTTAAAATCTTGTTAAGATTTCGTTGCGTTTTACTGTCAGGGATGTTATCGTAGATATGCAGGGATGTACGAGTGTGCCTCTCTGCATAAGTTATGTGAAAGCAAATGAGAAAGATCTCTAGGCAGGGAGGAAAGTATGGATTACGCAGGCATTATCATCCCTTTTGCGGGTGGATTGGGAATGTTTATCTATGGAATGCAGATCATGGCACAGGGTCTGGAAAATGCAGCGGGCAGCAGGATGAAATCTCTATTGGAGGCTTTGACGAGGAATAAGCTGATGGGCGTGCTCCTGGGAGCCGTGATCACAGCGGTCATCCAGAGCTCGTCAGCGACCACGGTCATGGTGGTGGGCTTTGTCAACGCGGGGATCATGAACCTGTCCCAGGCAATGGGCGTCATCATGGGAGCCAATATCGGTACGACCGTGACCGGCTGGCTTGTATCCAGCGTGGAGTGGGCCAAATTCTTAAGCCCGGCAAACCTGGCGCCAGTGGCAGTGATTCTCGGCGTGGTTCTGATGCTTGCAGGGAAGAGAAGATCCACAAAGGATATTTCAAGTATTGTGATTGGTTTCGGAATCCTGTTTATCGGGATTTCCACCATGTCCTCCGCGGTGTCGCCGCTGGAAGAGTCCGAAGGCTTCCGGAATATTTTTACCGCCCTCGGGCATAATCCGTTCATGGGAATCATCGCCGGGGCGCTCGTGACGGCGGTGATCCAGAGTTCGTCCGCGTCCGTGGGTATCCTGCAGAGCCTTGCAGCAGCAGGACTGGTTCCGTTCAACGCGGCAGTCTATATTATCATGGGACAGAATATCGGTACCTGTGTGACAGCGATCATATCCAGCGTGGGAGCGAAGAAGGCGGCAAAGACAGCGGCCATCATGCACCTGCTGTTTAATATTATCGGGACCATTATATTCAGCATTGTGGCGATCGTGTTCTTCCAGGTGATCAATCCCGAGATGGGAATGGGCCTGATCACCCAGACGGAGATCAGCTCTGTGCATACGATCTTTAATATCGGGACAACACTTCTTCTGTTCCCGGTTTCTGACTGGATCATCCGGCTGGCAAAGAAGCTTCAGAAAGAAGACGAGCCTGCTGCTGACGAGTCAAGAGTACTCCTGGACGAGCGGATGCTGGAGACGCCGGCGATCGCGCTGCAGACTGTAAGGAGAGAAGTGTGCCGTATGGGAAAGATCGTGAACGGCACCATGGAGAAGGCGGAAGAGGTGCTGTTCACGCAGGATCAGGAGACAATCGCGGGGATCAGGGAAGAAGAGAGCGTGGCAGACCGGCTGTGCAAGGGCATCACGGACTATCTGCTGCGGATCAGTTCCCTGTCCATCAATGAGAAGGAGCACCAGCATGTGGCAAGCCTTCTTCAGATTGTAACAGACATGGAGAGAGTGAGCGATTACTGTGAAAATATATCGGAATACGCAGAGAGCCTGAAGGAGCAGAAGACCTCGCTCTCAGAGACAGGGGCAGCTGAGATGAAAGAGATGCTCAGAGTCTGTTCGGAGAGTTTCCTCTATGCGGTGGAAGCCCTGGAGGAGAACAGCGCCGAGAAAGCGCGGCTGGTGCTTGAACGGGAAGAACAGGCGGACGGGCTGGAAGTGCGGCTGCGCACAGCGCATATAAAACGTCTGGCTGACAAACAATGCAGTACGGAGGCTGGAATTGTATTTCTTGACACACTGACAGGGCTGGAGAGGATTTCTGACCATGCGAGAAATATCGCGGAAGAGGTTCAGTCAGTGATGGGATAAACAGAAAATCAGATAAATGGTGAAGAGCAGAGCAGGTGAATGGCAGCGGACGAGTGGCGTCAGCCGGATGAATGGCGGCTTGACAGAGCGCACTCTGAAATGTTATGATAGCTCTTGGAACTAAGGAAATGTATTTCTGAGCGAAAGAGGAAATCGCGTCGTTCTTAATGGGTAATAAAATTTTTCGCAGGTCAAGGAAGATTTTATTGCCCTTTTTTATTAGTGCGTTTATCAGCAGGACCATGACCCGGAACAGACACGGACGGGAAAAGAATGAAGGAGGATTGCATCATATGTGTGGAATCGTGGGATTTGTAGGTGAGGAGCAGGCGGCTCCGATCCTGCTGTCAGGACTGGAGAAACTGGAATACAGGGGCTATGACTCGGCGGGGATTGCCGTCCGCAATGAGGAGACCGGAAAGATCGAGGTCGTGAAGGCAAAAGGCAGGCTGAAGATCCTTTCAGAAAAAACAGACGGAGGAATGGCAGTGCCGGGCACCTGCGGGATCGGGCATACCCGCTGGGCGACGCACGGAGAGCCGTCAGAGAATAATGCGCATCCGCACTGTACAGAAGACAAATCTGTTGTGCTTGTACATAACGGGATTATTGAGAATTATCAGGAGTTGAAAGAGAAGCTTGCGAAATCAGGATACAGCTTCTACTCTCAGACAGATACAGAGATCGCGGTGAAGCTGGTTGACTATTATTATAAAAAGACCGGGACGCCGCTGGAGGCGCTGACCCGCGCTATGCTCCGGATCCGCGGGTCATACGCGTTCGGCGTGATGTTTAAAGACTGTCCGGGCAGGCTCTTTGCGGCGAGGAAGGACAGTCCGCTCATCATCGGGAAGAATGAGTCCGGGTGCCTTATCGCATCGGATGTCCCGGCGGTTCTTGACAAGACAAGAAATGTCTTTTATATAGGGAACCTGGAAATCGCCGAACTGAGCAGGGATGAGATCCATTTCTACAATATCGACAGGGAAGAAATCCGCAAAGATATGGTGGAGATCAAGTGGGACGCAGAATCTGCGGAAAAGGGCGGCTATGAGCATTTTATGCTGAAGGAGATCCATGAGCAGCCAAAAGCAGTGCAGGATACAGTAGGCGCCTATGTGAAAGACGGACAGATTGATTTTTCCGAGACCGGGATCACAAGCGAGATGCTGGCAGGGCTGGAGAGGCTCTATATCGTTGCCTGCGGGTCAGCATATCATGTAGGAATGGTGGCAAAATATGTGATGGAGGATCTGGCGGATATACCGGTGGAAGTGGACTTGGCATCTGAGTTCAGGTACAGGAATCCGAAGCTTATGAAAGATTCCATGGTGATCGTGGTATCTCAGTCAGGAGAAACAGCGGACAGTCTTGCCGCGCTGCGCCTGGCAAAGGAGAAAGGCGTGCCGGTGCTCGGAATCGTCAATGTGGTAGGCTCGAGTATTGCAAGAGAGAGTGATTACATTCTCTACACATATGCCGGCCCGGAGATCTCCGTAGCGACGACAAAAGCATACAGCACGCAGCTGATCGCGGTGTACCTGCTGGCGATCCAGGCGGCATTGGCGAAAGGGATAATCGATGAGAACAGATATGGCGAACTGATCGCTGAGCTTGGCAGGCTGCCGGAGAAGATCCAGAAGACGCTGGATGACAAAGAACGAATCCAGTGGTTTGCGAGCAAGTATGCCAATGCAAAGGATATTTTCTTTATCGGGCGCGGCATTGACTATGCGATCAGCCTTGAGGGAAGCCTGAAGATGAAAGAAATCAGCTATATCCATTCAGAGGCTTATGCAGCGGGAGAACTCAAGCACGGCACGATCAGTCTGATCGAGGACGGGACTCTGGTCGTAGGCGTGGTCACTCAGAAGGCTCTTTTTGAGAAAACGCTGAGCAATATGGTGGAGACAAAGAGCCGGGGCGCTTACCTGATGGGGCTGACCCTGTATGGCAATTATAATATTGAGGACAATGCGGATTTCTCTGTGTATGTCCCGAAGACAGAACAGTATTTCACGACCAGCCTGGCCATTGTGCCGCTGCAGCTGATGGGATATTATGTCAGCGTGGCGAAGGGACTGGACGTGGATAAGCCGAGAAATCTGGCGAAATCCGTGACAGTAGAATAAGAACAGCAGAATAGAACTTTCCGGCAGTACAGAGGCAGGATATGAGGAGTTAGGTGCAGTGATTTTACGAACATTTAACACGCTTCCTCATATGCTGCCTCTTTTGTTTCTGTTAAAATAGATTCAGGCAGTTAAGAGTGGAAATGTAGAAAAAATTGTAGAGAATCTACAAGGAGGCAGGATGAAAGATCATATCAGAAAGCAGATTGAAATGGGATATGCAGATCTGCGCCGGTCAGAAAAGCAGGCGGCAGATTATATTTTAAACCATATGAAAGAAATGCCGGAGCTCTCCATAGACCGGCTCGCGCAGTATGCAGGCGTCAGCCAGCCCACGGTCCTCAGGATGCTGAAGGCGCTGGGGTTTGCAGGTTATAAGGATTTCCGCTATCAGATTGTTGCGGATCTTGCCAGGAAAGAGGCGGACCCGGGAGCAGGGACAGGACTGATGTACGGGTACACGCTGGAACGGGATGCATCATTGGAGGAGCTGCCTGTCAATATCACCGAGACCACGCAGAGGATGCTGGAGGAAACGTTGAAAAATTTTCCGGGGAAGACATATCGAAAGACCGTGGAGACTTTGACGAATGCCAGATTGATCGATATCTATGGGGTGGAAAACTCAGAGGTGACGGCCCTTGACCTTTTAACAAAGCTGCTTTATCTCGGGCTGCCATGCCGGCATTTCAGCGACTGCTATCTGCAGCAGATCGCGGCGGGAAGCCTGACGTCGGAGGACGTGGCTGTAGGGATATCTTATTCGGGAGAATCGAAGGATACGGTGGATGCGCTTAAGACTGCAAAAAAGGCAGGCGCGCGTACAGTGGTGATCACGAATTTTAAAGATTCTACGATCAGCAGGTACGCGGACATCCTGATCTGTACCAGCCAGGAGCAGCTCATGTACGGGGACGCGATCTTTTCGAGGTCACCGCAGATCCTGATTGTAGATATGATCTACATGGGAATCATATCATCCGACTATGAGCGGTATGAAAATCAGCTGAACCGATGCGAGAAAGTCGTTCAAGAGAAAGCGTATGACCATCGGAAAAAATGAGAATGAAATAAAGCGCGTAGAATTTCTACATTTTAACATAAGTTAAGCCTTGGTAAAGTTTACACATTCTTTACAGAGGCTTAATTTTTCTTTGATGGAAAACAGGACGCCGGTTTCGCTATAATTTTTCGTGCAGGCTGCGGGGCGATAAAGACGTTTCGTGGTGAGGGACACCGCCGGACCGAAAAAGCAGTCCGGGCGCGGATGCCGGCAGCAGCCATGCAGGAACTTCAAGAAATGAGAACCATCATGAGGAGTTATGTATTATGTTAGAGTTGAAAAATGTGAAGAAAAGTTATGACGGTACACCGGTGCTTACAGATATCAGCCTGAATATCGAAGACGGTGAGATCGTCTCCATCCTGGGGCCGTCCGGCTGTGGGAAGACAACGCTTCTGAACATGATCCTCGGGATTGTGGATGCAGACGGCGGCAAGATCATCTTCAACGGGGAGGACATGACGAATGTTCCTATGGAAAAGAGAGGATTCAACATTGTGTTCCAGGATTATGCGCTTTTCCCGAATCTGAATGTATACCAGAACATTACATACGGGTTAAGGAACAATCCGCAGATTTCTTCCAAAGAAGAAGTCGAAGAACTGATCAGTCTTCTGGGTCTGGAGGAACATTTGTCCAAGAGGATCGGGCAGCTCTCCGGCGGGCAGAAACAGAGGGTTGCACTTGCGAGAACCATGGTAATGAAGCCGAAGATCCTTCTTCTCGACGAGCCTTTAAGTGCTCTGGACGGAGTGATCAAGGAGTCGATCAAAGACAGGATCAAGACGATCGCAAGAGAATACAACCTGACCACTATTATTGTGACACACGATCCGGAAGAAGCGCTTACTCTTTCCAACCGGGTGATGATCATCAACGAGGGAAAGATCGCTCAGTTCGGAAAGCCGGAAGAGATTATAAAGAAGCCGGAAAACGGATTTGTGAAGAAATTTATCTTAAATCAGCTTGAGATCAAGAAAAACAACATTTATACCCTGTTCGCAGGACAGCTTCAGGAACAGGCGCAGGTATGCTGATGAGGTGGATGTCATGAGAAAGAACAGAGAGATTAAATTGATCTTTGCCCTGCTTGCGGTTTTCTTTGCAGGATTTCTGGCAGTGCCGATGATCAGTGTGCTGGTGAAATCCTTTACGGGGGACGGCAGTTCCGTATCGCTGAGCCACTATGCAGAAGTACTTACCGGGCGGGGATTCCTTCAGGCATTATGGAACAGTATCCTGATCTCCGTGTGCAGCGCCCTGATCACCACCGTGCTGGCCTTTATCCTGGCGTACACGATCCATTATACGAATCTTGGGAAGAGGTATAAATGGCTGATCAGCAAGGCGGCAATCCTGCCAATGCTGCTCCCGACAATTACATATGGATTTGCAATTATCTATTCCTTCGGGAAGCAGGGGCTGCTGACACAGCTTTTCGGAAGACAGCTTTTTGACATCTACGGGTTTAACGGACTTCTGCTCGGGTATGTGGTTTATACGCTGCCGATCGCGTTTACGCTTATTAATAATGCAATGGGCTATATTGATAAGCGGTTTATGATCGTATCAAGGCTGATGGGAGATTCTCCGTTACAGACATTCCGCATGACGATCGTGATCCCGCTTTTGGGAACTCTGGCAACAGCATTTATCCAGACGTTCTTCCTGTGCTTTACGGACTTTGGTATTCCGGCTTCAGTAGGCGGGCAGTTCGAAGTTGTGGCCAGCGTGCTTTATACAGAAATGCTGGGAAGCGTGCCGAATTTCGGAAACGGGGCTGTGGTAGCGCTTGTAATGATTATCCCTTCGGTAGTCAGTATTACAGTGCTTCATATCTTGGAGAAATATAATGTACGCTATAACAAGATTTCGCCGATCGAGATTAAAAAAGGCGTAAAAAGAGACGTGGCATTCGGCGCCTTAAGCGCAGTGATATTGATCTGTACACTCTGTATGTTTATTGTGATGTTCGTTGTGCCGTTTATCGAGGAATGGCCATACAGAATGAACTTTACTTTTGAACATGTGCAGGCAGTGTTTGAGGACCGGCAGCTGTACGGCGTATACATTAACTCGCTGATGGTGGCAGTGCTTACGGCGCTGATCGGAACACTTCTGTCATACGGCGGCGCGCTCGTGACAGCCAGGAGCACGGTCAGCGGCAAATTGAAGAAGGTGATCGACAGCATCGCCCTTGTGACGAACACGATCCCCGGCATGGTCATTGGTCTTGCCTACTTGTTCGTGTTTACCGGGACGCCTCTTCAGAATACGTTCCCTATCATCATTGTATGTAACATTGTGCACTTTTTCTCTACGCCGTATTTGATGATGAAGAATTCGCTCTCCAAGATGAACGCGTCATGGGAGACAACGGCAATGCTTATGGGAGATAACTGGCTCAAAACCATTGTGCGGGTGGTGACGCCCAATGCGCTGTCCACTCTGCTGGAAGTATTCAGCTATTACTTTGTAAACGCGATGGTAACAGTAAGCGCAGTGATTTTTATCGCGGGAGCAAGAACCATGGTCATCACGACCAAAATCAAGGAATTACAGTACTTTAATGAATTTAATGAAATCTTTGTCCTGTCGCTTTTGATCTTATTTACGAATCTGATCGCCAGGGCATGTTTCCAGAAGCTCGCTAAGATGAGCAAAAGAAGCACCGCAAAGGTGTACCATTTCGCCGCAAAAAAAGCAGCGTAAAAAGGAAAGGAGAATATAGTTAAAATGAAAAAGGTGAGAAATTTAAAGAGAACAGCAGCATTTACAATGGCAGCGGCGGTAGCCGTGACAAGTTTCGGGCTGACAGGGTGCAGCACCGGATCTTCAGACGAGCAGGTCATCATTTACTCCAACGCAGATGAAGAGGCGATCACAGCCATGGAGAACGCGCTGGACAGCAACGGATACGAAGGCAAGTATATGTTCCAGACATTCGGAACCTCAGAGCTTGGCGGAAAGCTGCTGGCAGAAGGCACAGATATCGAGGCTGATATGGTGACAATGAGTACGTTCTATGTAGAGAGCGCCCAGGAGCAGAATTCTATGTTTGTGGACCTGGACTTTGACGTGGACACCATCGATGAGTTTGAGGCGTACTGCGCGCCGATCACTTCCCAGGAGGGAACGATCATTGTGAATACAGAGATGATGGAAGAAAATAACCTTCCTATGCCGGAGTCGATCGCCGATCTGGCAGACCCGGTATATAAGGGATTTATCTCTGTGACAGATATCGCGGCATCTTCGACAGCATGGCTTCTGGTCCAGGCTCTTGTATCAGAATATGGCGAGGACGGTGCAAAAGAAGTTCTGACAGGTATTTATGAAAACGTAGGCGACCACCTTGAAGATTCAGGCTCCGCGCCGCTTAAAAAAGTACGTGCAGGAGAGGTGGCTATCGGGTTTGGCCTCCGTCAGCAGGCAGTTGCAGATAAAGAGGACGGACTTCCGATCGACTATATCGATCCGGCAGAAGGTAACTTCAGCCTGACAGAGTCAGTGGCAATTGTAGATAAAGGTGATGATACCAATCCGCTTGCAATGGAGATGGCTCAGTGCATTATTGAAAACGGAAGAGAAGAACTGCAGTCCTACTATCCGAACGCGCTGTATAATGGAGAGACAACAGATGCTGCCAACAAGTCTGCAAATCCGAAGGTATTCCCGGAGAAGCTGACAGTTGATCTTCTGGAGCAGCATCAGGCACTGTCTGAAGAGGCAAAAGAAGCTGCCGGAATGTAATTATAACAAAAAGCAGCATACTGTTCCTGCTCAGACAGGCAGCAGGAAGGCAAGGGCGGCCGCCGCAGGGGATATCTCCGGCGGGCCGCCTTTATAGAGAAAAATAAGGGAAGAAAAGAGGATACAGAGATGAAGTCATATAAACTTCTGACACCGGGACCGCTGACGACAACGGATACGGTAAAACAGCAGATGCTTTTTGACCATTGTACATGGGATGACGATTACAAACAGATCACGCAGCAGATCCGTAAAGGACTTCTTGAGCTGGCGCATGTGTCGCCGGAGGAATATACAGCAGTTCTGATGCAGGGAAGCGGGACATTTGGCGTAGAGTCTGTGCTGACCAGCATTCCGGGTCCCGGGGACGAGCTTCTGATCTGCGCCAACGGCGCTTACGGCGAGCGTATGACAGATATCGCAGAGCATGCGGGAATTAAATATCAGGTATACAATGAGCATTACAATAAAGTGCCGAACGCACAGAAGATTGCAGAGATGCTTGACGCTGATCCGGCGATCACCCATGTTGCCATGGTACACAGCGAGACCACGTCCGGCATTCTCAATGACATTGAGGCGGTAGGGAAAGTAGTAAAGGAAAAAGGCCGCGTATTTATCGTTGATGCCATGAGCAGTTTCGGCGGCGTGGATATTCCGGTGAAGGACTGGGGAATTGATTTTATCGTCAGCAGCGCGAATAAATGTATCCAGGGAGTTCCGGGATTTTCCTTTATCATTGCAAGAAAGGACCTGCTCGAGGCGAGCGCGGGCAATGCAAGAAGCCTGTCCCTTGATCTCTACGATCAGTGGAAGACAATGGAAGTGGACGGAAAATGGAGATTCACCTCGCCGACTCATGTAGTGCTGGCATTTGCGCAGGCGATGAAAGAACTGCAGGAGGAAGGCGGCATTGCGGCAAGGAGCCTCAGGTATCTGAACAACAACCGTCTGCTGATTCAGAGAATGGAAGAGATGGGGATCCATCCTTATATTGATGACACGCATCAGGGACCGATCATTACCACCTTCTTTTATCCGGAAGAGTGCCACTTTACTTTCTCTCAGATGTACGAGTACATTAAAGAAAGAGGATACGCGATCTACCCGGGAAAAGTGACAGAGGCAGAGACATTCCGCATCGGGAACATCGGCGAGATCTACGAGGAAGATATCGAGAAAGTATGCGCGATCATAAAAGAATTTCTGGAGGAGTACAATCATGAAGAAAATTAAGGCAGTGATTTTTGACTGGGCGGGAACCACAGTGGATTTCGGGTGCATGGCGCCTGTACAGGCATTTGTGGAAGTCTTCAAACAGTATGGCATCGAGCCCACGATGGAGGAAGTGCGGGAGCCCATGGGCATGCTTAAGATCGATCATATCCGCACCATGCTGAAGATGGACAGGATCAAGAACCTCTGGAAGGAAAAGTACGGAAACGAACCGGGAGAGGAAGAAGCACAGAAGCTGTACGCGATCTTTGAGGAGAAGCTTTTAAGTATCCTGCACCTGTATTCTGATCCGAAACCGGGCGTGGTGGATGTTGTGAACAAGCTGAGGAGAAACGGGTACAAGATCGGTTCTACCACCGGGTATAATGACAAGATGATGGAGATCGTCGTTCCGGCTGCAAAAGAAAAAGGATACGAGCCGGATGTATGGTTCAGCCCGGACTCTACAAATCAGAAAGGCCGCCCGTATCCGTACATGATCTTCCGCAATATGGAAGCGCTTGACATCAAAAAAGTGCGCCGCGTGCTGAAAGTAGGGGACACGGTATCTGATATCAAAGAAGGAAAGAACGCCGGCGTCTGGTCCGCGGGCATCGTGGTGGGAAGCTCAGAGATGGGACTTTCGCTTGAGGAATACGAAGCTCTCTCCAAAGAGGAAAAAGATCAGAAATGTGATGAAGTGGCACAGAAATTCATCGACGCGGGAGCTGACAAGGTATTCTATACGATCGAAGATCTTGCGGCATATCTGCTGGGATAAAATGCGGATGCCAGCCGGTATTTCCGGGAAAAATGAGAATGCGATTTTACATAAGAAAAGCTGTGTTTGAGGGAAAAATGACAAAAAAGCCCTTAAATACGGCTTTTTTCGATTTTACATAGATTTAACATAACATTGATTTTACATTTTACATTCCTTTTTTATGATAAATACCGTTGACGGATGTAAGCAAGATCCGGCGGCAGCGGCACGAGCCGCAGTACATAGTAATCGGAATTCAAAAAAAGGAGATTATCAGACAATGAAAATGAAAAAGTTTATCGCAGTATTGGCGGCAGCATCAATGGTAGCTGCAATGGCAGCAGGATGCGGAAGCAACGAAGACACATCAGCGAACGGTGATGCGGCAACAGAGGAAGGCGGCGAGTCCGGAAGCTGGGACGCGGCAAACATGATCACAGCCGTAACACGTGAGGAAGGATCAGGTACAAGAGGAGCCTTCACAGAACTGTTCGGTGTTGTTGATGAAGAAGACAACGATATGATCACTCTGGATGCTCAGACGACAAACAGCACTTCAGTTATGATGACGACA
>DXCD01000172.1 GCA_019116185.1 Candidatus Mediterraneibacter stercorigallinarum | reverse complement strand
AGCATATACTTGATATACTTGAAAAATATGACGCGGAGGCAACCTTCTTTATTACCGGAGCAAATGCGGAACAGCGTCCCCTGATCAAGAAGGCATATGACGCAGGGCACACGATCGGACTTCATACATATTCCCATGACTATGCGGATGTCTATTCATCCGAGGAGGCGTACTTTAATGATCTGGAAAAGGTGGGGAAGATTGCAGAGGAGCAGATCGGTTTTGTGCCGTGCTTTATAAGGTTTCCGGGAGGCTCGTCCAATAATGTGTCAGCGAAATACTCTCCCGGCATTATGTCAAAATTGGCTGCCAAGGTCCAGGAAAAAGGGTTCCAGTATTATGACTGGAACGTGGACAGCGGGGACGGCGCAGGGGCGGACAGTGAAGAAATCAAGAAAAGATCAGTAACGGATCGGTATAGCCATGTAATGATTCTGTTCCATGATTCGCAGACAAAGACAGAGACTGTCAAGGCACTTCCGGCGGTCATGGACTACTATAAAGCGCTTGGCTATGAATTCTGTGCTATAGACAGGGACAGCTTTGTTTCACATCACGCGGTGCTGAACTGAAGGCAGGGCGGAATGAAAAGTTATGCAGAAAATTGAATAAAATAAGTCTCATTTATACCCCTTTCTGTGATATGATAATGAATGCATTATCAAACAGAAAGGGGTATTTTCATGGAAAATGCGTCTGAAAATAGAGAATCTGAATCATTAAACATCCAGTCAGGACATATCTGCATGGGAATCCTCGCCCACGTGGACGCGGGCAAGACCACATTGTCCGAAGGAATGCTTTATTTAAGCGGCAGGATACGGAATATGGGCCGCGTGGATCATGGGGATGCATTTCTTGATACGTATGAGCTTGAACGGGAGCGCGGGATCACTATTTTTTCCAAACAGGCAGTGTTTAAGTGGAAGGACCGGGAGTTTACCCTTCTGGACACGCCGGGACATGTGGATTTCTCTGCGGAGATGGAGCGCGTCCTCCAGGTGCTGGACTGCGCGGTGCTCGTGATCAGCGCCGCGGACGGCGTGCAGAGCCATACGGTTACGCTCTGGAGGCTTCTGAAACGGTATGAGATCCCGGTATTTATTTTTGTCAATAAGATGGACCGGCCGGACGCGGACAGAGAGAAGCTGATGAAAGAGCTGAAAGAGCGTTTTGGCGAGGGATGTACGGATATTGAGAGCATATATGCGGGGGCAGAGGAAAACCTTGAAAGCCTTGCTGTCTGTGATGAGGACATGCTGGAGGAATACCTGGAGAAAGGCGCGATCAGCAGAGAAAGCCTGCGTCAGGCGGTCTCTGCCAGGAAGGTGTTTCCCTGCTGGTTCGGCTCGGCATTGAGGGCAGAGGGCATTACGGAGCTGCTGGACGGGTTGGAAGAGTTGAGCGCCGGACCGGAATACGGGGAAGCGTTCGGCGCAAAGGTATACAAGATATCCCGCGACGCCCAGGGAAACCGGCTGACCTGGCTGAAGGTGACAGGGGGCGTCCTGAAGGTGAAGGAGACGCTCCCGGATGTGCCGGGCAAGGTCAATCAGATCCGGATCTATTCCGGGGATAAATATGAGATGGTCCAGGAAGCGCCTGCGGGGACTGTATGTGCGGTGGCCGGTCTGGAGGATACGTATCCGGGGCAGGGGATCGGCTGTGAGGAGGCGTCGGAGCTTCCGGTGCTGGAACCGGTGCTTACTTACCGGATCGAACTGCCGGATGGATGCGATGTGCATACAATGCTAAGGAATCTGCGGCAGATAGAGGAAGAAGAGCCCCAGCTTCATGTGGTATGGGCGGAGGAGACGTCTGAGATCCATATCCAGCTCATGGGAGAGGTACAGACGGAAGTTCTCCAGCAGATGGTCAAACAGCGGTTCGGCGTGCTCATTGGCTTTGGAGAAGGAAATATTGTTTATAAAGAGACCATCAAGGCTCCGGTGGAGGGCGTGGGGCATTTTGAGCCGCTGCGCCATTACGCGGAGGTGCATCTCCTGCTGGAGCCGGGAGAGAGGGGCTCGGGGATGCAGTTCTTATCAGAATGCCCTGAGGATGTCTTGGACCGGAACTGGCAGAGGCTGATCCTGACTCATTTGGAGGAGAGGGAGCACAAGGGAGCCCTGACAGGGTCAGCGGTGACGGACATGCGGATCACGCTCCTGACCGGGCGGGCGCATCAGAAACATACAGAGGGCGGGGACTTCCGGCAGGCAACTTACCGGGCGGTCCGCCAGGGACTCCGGAAGGCAGAAAGTATCCTTCTGGAGCCGTATTATGAGTTCCGCATGGAACTCCCCATGGAGAATGTGGGGCGGGCGATGTCAGATATCCAGAGGATGAACGGCAGCTTTGAAGGACCGGAGGCAGAGAGCGGACAGGCAGTGCTGACGGGCTCTGCCCCGGTGTCGGAAATGCGGGGATACCAGAAAGAATTTGCCGCGTACACAGGCGGATTCGGCAGAATGTTCTGTACGCTCAAGGGATACGATGTCTGTCACAACAGTGAGGAAGTGATTGACAGGATCGGCTATGATGCGGATGCGGATGTGGAAAATACGGCGGATTCTGTTTTTTGTTCGCATGGCGCGGGCATTATCGTGCCGTGGTATGAAGTGGAAGAGCACATGCATGTGGAGAGCGGAGTGAAAGCGACCGTGTCCGGGCAGGAACTGACGCCGGTGGCGGCAGTGCGGCCGGTACGGCATACGATCGAGCTGACCCCGGAGGAACTGGATGCCATCTATGTCCGGACTCCTGACCCGGTGAAAAGAAGGGTGAACAGCCGTCCGGTGACAGTTTCGGCGGGGCTGTCTGATCACGGCGGCGCCAGGAAAAAGGCAAAAGGAGACCGTGAAGAATATCTGCTTGTGGATGGATACAATATTATTTTCGCCTGGGATGAGTTAAGAGAACTTTCGGAAGCGGACCTTGCGGCGGCAAGGGGGAAACTGGCGGATATCCTGTGCGATTACCAGGGATACCGGAAATGCACTCTGATTCTTGTGTTTGATGCTTATAAGGTGGAAGGAAACCCAGGGGAAGTGGCGCGGTATCACAATATCCATATCGTGTATACAAGGGAAGCAGAGACAGCGGACCAGTATATTGAAAAGACAGTGAGAAGGATCTCGCGGCATCATGAAGTGACAGTCGCTACCTCAGACGCGCTGGAGCAGGTCATTATCCTGGGACAGGGCGCTCGGAGGATGTCAGCCGCGGGCTTGAAAGAAGAGGTGGAGCTTGCCCGGAAGGAGCTTAAGACAGAGCATCTGGGAAAGGGCGGCCAGCTCAGACATTATCTGTTCGATCATCTGGAAGAAGATGATGCAAAGGAAATAGAACGAGTGAGGCTCGGAAAAGAAAAATAAACTGGCATGTGCAAAAAACTCATAACTGGACATTTTAATATGACCAAATTGGTGATATTATACCTGTATTACAGACAGGAAAAGAGGAAATTTACATGGAAAAGAGAAATGAGACAGTAATAAAACTTGCACAGACAGCGCTGATGGCTGCTCTTTGTTTTGTATCCTTTACATTTTTACAGATTAAGATCCCGCTGCCGGGAGGAGATGCTACCTCCCTGCACATCGGAAATGCGTTCTGCGTGCTCGGAGCGCTTATCTTGGGCGGCTGGTACGGCGGACTGGCCGGAGCGGTCGGCATGACCATCGCGGATATCCTGGATCCGGTGTATATTGTCGGGGCGCCGAAGACGTTTGTGCTCAAGCTGTGTATCGGGCTGATCGTCGGGCTGGTCGCTCATCGTATTGCCAGGATCAACGAGAGTACTGACAAGAAATATATTCTGCGCTGGAGTGTAATTGCCTCGGTCGCGGGGCTTGGATTCAATGTGATCGCGGACCCGTTGGCAGGATATTTCTATAAGATGTATATACTCGGGCAGCCTCAGCAGATGGCAGAGGTCCTTGCAAAGTGGGGGACAGCCGCGACATTTGTCAATGCAGTCGTGTCAGTCGTTCTTGTGGGCGTGCTGTATAATGCGCTGAGGCCGATTTTGCTGAAAACAGGCATGATTCATGTGACAAAATCGAAACCTGCACGTACATTAGGATAATTTATGAAATAAATTATAAAGATTAATATTTTTTTGATGACTTTTCACCTCGGTCAATGGTATGATTAGTGAAACGGCATAATATTTTATAACGATCACGAGAGCGAGGTAGAAAGTATGAATTGTATTAAATGTTATCAGGAAATTCCGGAAGGATCCAAGTTCTGCCCTCACTGTGGCGCAGAGCAGGCGGCAGCACCAGAGACAGCGGCAGATACACAGACGCAAGCAGCAGGGCAGCCGGAGTCCGGAGCACAGGATCATCCGTACAGTCAGCCGGAAGCGGCAGCACAGCAGGATGCAAATGCGCAGACTGGGGCCGGAGCGCAGCAGGAATATGGGGCGCAGGATAATATGTATGGACAGCAGGCAGCAAATACGCAGTATCAGGATGCGCAGAACTATAATGCAGGGGACCAGGGAAGAGACGGATACGGAAGCGGTTCTCAAAATGATGCCCAGCAGAATAATCACCAGAACGGTTATCAGAATAACTACCAGAACGGCTATCAGAATAATTACCAGAACAGCTATCAGAATGGGAATTATCAGACACCCTATCAGCAGGATCAGGGAGAACAAGTCAACTGGGTGCCGTATCTGGTGCTTTCGATTATTTCTACACTGTGCTGCTGCATCCCGGGTATCGTGGCAATCGTATTTTCCGCCCAGATTAACAGCGCGGTGACTTCGGGAAATACAGAAGAGGCGAGACGGGCAGCGAAGAATGCAAAGATCTGGATTATTGTAGCGTTTGTGGCTGGTATTCTTGCATCGATCGTTTCTTTTATAATTGGCAGCATGTTTGAAGGTGCCTACTACTATTATTATTAAACTATGTGGAGAGAGCGATACAGATATATGGCCGGCCGAATCCGGGAGAGCCGGAAGGCAAGGCTCGGACTGGCAGCATGCGCCGCGGCAGCAGCAGGTGCCGCGGCGCTGTATTTATACTTATTTACGCCGCAGGGCGTCCCTCTGGTGTGTATCTTTCATTCCATAACGGGGCTTTACTGTCCGGGATGTGGGGCGGGACGCGCCTGTTATTCGATTCTGCACGGGCGTTTTTTGGATGCTTTTTGTTATAATCCGCTTATGACGGTCCTGCTTCCGCTGATTGGTCTGTATATTGTAGCCCGTGTGGTGGACTGGATCATTACCGGAGGGAATCACATAGACAGAAAAATCAATGTGAAGTTTCTTACCGGAGTACTGATTGCGGTTGTAATCTATGGGGTGCTGAGAAATATTCCGGTATTCCCGTTCACCCTGCTGGCGCCGGGGGGATTTTGGCAGATATTATAAAGGAGAACAGATATGAAAATATGTCCGAAATGTAACAGGATGTGCGATGACAATACTTCCTTCTGTCCGGAATGCGGGACTCCGCTTCCGCAGCAGCAGTATAATAATACACAGCAGTACAGTAATACATCCAATTACGGTCCGGGAAATTATTCGGCATCCCGGTTCGGAATTACGCCGAGAAGCATTCCGCTGTGCATTATATTTTCTCTTATCACATGCGGGATTTATGGGATTTACTGGATGATCAAACTGAATGATGAGGTCAATATAGTTTCCGGTGAACCGTATGCCACCTCCGGCGGGATGGTATTTCTTTTTTCAATTATCACATGCTGGATCTACAGTCTGTACTGGCTGTATAAGATGGGCGAGCGCTGCGACAGGATCAAAGGTATGAACGGAAGTTCCGGCATCCTTTATCTGATCCTGGGACTTGTGGGCTTCAGTATCATCAGCTATTGCCTGATACAGGATACGCTGAATAAAGCAGTATAATAAAACAAAGCAACAGCTTCCCCGGGGATATGGCGGTCTACCTGCAGTCACCATATCTGCCGGGGGATTTTTGCGTTCGGACCGGTATGGAGAAGGAGAACAGGTTTCCCGATTTTGTTTTACTAAGGGGGAAACTTATGGTATGATGTATGAAGCAAAAGAGAAGGGGGCAGACCCCTTTGAGTAGAGTTGTTTGAATTTTCAGTAAAACGGAGGAAATGGATATGATCAACAAATTAGTGGAGAAGATTAAGAAGACGGGAGCGCCCATTGTTGTCGGACTGGACCCGATGCTCAGCTATATACCGCAGCACGTGCAGGACAAAGCTTTTGCAGAGTATGGTGAGACTCTGGAAGGAGCGGCGGAAGCGATCTGGCAGTTCAATAAAGAGATCGTGGATAAGACTTATGATCTGATCCCGGCTGTGAAACCGCAGATTGCGATGTATGAGCAGTTCGGCGTTCCGGGACTTGAAGCATTTAAAAAGACAGTGGATTACTGTAAGTCAAAAGATCTTGTTGTGATCGGAGATATCAAGAGAGGAGACATCGGTTCCACGTCAGCGGCGTATGCGGTGGGCCATCTTGGCAGAGTAAAAGTAGGAAGCAAAGAATACGTTCCCTTTGACGAGGATTTTGCAACAGTGAATCCATATCTTGGATCAGATGGGGTGAAACCGTTCATCGAGGTGTGCAAAGAGGAGAAAAAGGGTCTTTTCATCCTTGTAAAGACATCCAATCCATCCAGCGGGGAGTTCCAGGACCGTCTGATTGACGGACGTCCGCTCTACGAGCTGGTGGGCGAGAAGGTCGCTGAATGGGGCGAGGAATGCATGGGAGATGATTACAGCTATATCGGGGCAGTGGTCGGCGCCACCTACCCGGAGATGGGTAAAGTACTCAGAAAGATCATGCCGAAATCTTATATCCTTGTGCCGGGCTACGGCGCACAGGGCGGACAGGGCAAAGACCTTGTACACTTCTTCAATGAGGACGGCCTCGGGGCGATCGTGAACTCCTCCCGAGGAATCATTGCGGCATATAAGCAGGAGGCATATGCACGCTTTGGCGCTGAGAACTTCGGAGACGCTTCAAGGGCAGCGGTAGAGGCGATGATCGCAGATATCAGCGGCGCTCTTGCAGGGAAATAAGATAAAGATAAAAGGAGCATATATGGCAAGGAAAAAGGAAAACGCGGTCGTTCTCTCCCAGGAGAGGATCGCAGAAGATATTTACAGTATGTGGATCAAAACAGATGCAGCGTCGGAGGCGAAGCCGGGGCAGTTTATTTCCATGTACACGAACGATGGGGCAAAGCTTCTTCCACGTCCGATCAGCATCTGTGAGATTGATAAATCTGAGGGAAGCCTGCGCGTAGTATACCGTGTGACAGGGAAGAACACGGGGACAGAGGAGTTTTCCCGGATGAAAGCAGGGGATATCATACCGGTCATCGGACCGCTTGGAAATGGATTCCCGTATGAGAAGGCGGAAGGAAAGCGCGTGTTCCTCATGGGCGGAGGCATCGGAGTTCCGCCTATACTGGAACTGGCAAAGCAGATGAACTGTGAGAAAAAGCAGATCATTATGGGATACAGAAATGCAGAAACCTTCCTTAGAGATGAATTCGAGCAGAACGGGGAAGTCTATATCTCCACAGAGGACGGAAGCGTGGGAACCAAAGGGAATGTGATGGATGCGATCCGGGAGAACGGGCTTAATGCTGACATGATTTATGCCTGCGGGCCGACGCCTATGCTACGCGCGATCAAAGAATACGCAGAGGCAAATGGAATCGAATGCTACATTTCCCTGGAGGAACGGATGGCATGCGGCATCGGCGCCTGTCTTGCCTGCGTCTGCCAGACAAAGGAAAAGGATCACCACAGCAATGTCAACAACAAGAGGATCTGCAAGGACGGTCCGGTATTTTTGTCAACGGAGGTGGAGATCTGATGGATATGAGAGTGAATATCGCGGGTGTAGAGTGGAAGAATCCGGTGACTGTCGCTTCAGGGACTTTCGGGTCAGGGGCGGAGTTCGCGGACTTTGTGGATCTGAACCGGCTCGGGGCTGTCACCACAAAAGGCGTGGCAAATGTTCCGTGGGCAGGAAATCCGACGCCGAGAGTGGCGGAGACATACGGCGGCATGATGAACGCGGTAGGACTTCAGAACCCGGGAATCGATGTGTTCTGTGAGAGGGACATCCCTTTCCTCAGACAGTATGATACGAAGATTATTGTAAATGTGTGCGGAAGATCCGCAGAGGATTATTGTGAAGTAGTAGAAAGGCTGGCAGATGAAGATGTTGATATGCTGGAGATCAATATCTCCTGTCCGAATGTCAAAGAAGGCGGCATTGCCTTCGGACAGTACCCGAAGGCAGCTGAAGAGATCACAAAGGCAGTCAAGAAGTATGCGGCACAGCCGGTAATCATGAAGCTGAGCCCCAACGTGACCAGTATTGCCGAGATGGCCAAAGCTGTGGAAGCAGGGGGAGCGGACGCGGTTTCCCTTATTAACACGATTACAGGGATGAAGATTGACATTCACAGGAAATCCTTCCTGCTGGCGAATAAGACCGGAGGCGTATCCGGGCCTGCGATCCATCCCATCGCGGTGCGCATGGTATACGAGGCGGCAAACGCGGTGAAGGTTCCGGTCATCGGTATGGGCGGCATCGCATCGGCGGAGGATGCCCTTGAAATGATCCTTGCCGGGGCTAGCGCGGTGTCTGTCGGCACGGCGAATTTCTACAATCCGGCTGTGACCATGGAGATCGTGGACGGAATCGAAAGCTACATGAAAGAGCAGGGATTTGATACAGTTGCCGACATGGTGGGAATCGTGAAATAAAAAAATATGACAGCAGTAGGAAGACATCTCCTGGCGGGGGTGTCTTCCGGCATTTTCCCGGAATGGCTGTTTTGATTGACAAAACTTAAAGTGTAGATAAAAAGTTCCTTGAATAAAAACGAACATTTGATTATAAATAAAGGAGCAGATGAATATGAAAGTATTAGGAATTAACGGAAGTATGAGAAAAGATGGAAATACGGCAATTATAATCCGTACTATTTTCGAGGAACTGGAGAAAGAAGGGATATCTACAGAGCTTATCCAGCTTCCAGATGTACATATTAAACCATGCAGGATTACACAGGGTAAAGACTGCCTGGCATGCATGGGAAAAGAAGTTTTCTTTTTGGCGATTTGAAGGACATGTCAAATTATATTTTCCGCCAAATTCCAGAATTGAAAATCTCCAGCGGTTATGATAGAATTGAAAAGAATTTAAGGAATCACTTTCCTGATATTACCAGAGGATGAAAATAGAAAGTAAGGGCATAAAAAGCCCGTAAATATGGAGGTTTTAGAGATATGGAAAGCTATAAGAAAGAATTTATCGAATTCATGGTAGACAGTGATGTGCTCAAGTTCGGGGAATTTACCCTGAAGAGCGGCAGGAAGTCACCGTTTTTTATGAATGCGGGCGGATATGTAACCGGCTCTCAGCTGAAGAAACTCGGAGAGTATTATGCAAAGGCGATCCACAATACATACGGCGATGATTTTGACGTGCTGTTCGGACCGGCGTATAAAGGGATTCCTCTCAGCGTAGTGACAGCGATTGCGTACAGCGAATTGTACGGGAAAGAAGTTCGTTACTGCTCGGACCGCAAAGAAGAGAAAGATCATGGCGCTGATAAGGGAAGTTTCCTTGGAAGCAAGCTGAAGGACGGCGACAGGGTTGTCATGATCGAGGATGTGACTACATCCGGGAAGTCTATGGAAGAGACCGTGCCAAAGGTAAAGGGCGCGGCGGACGTGGAGATCGTAGGGCTGATGGTGTCATTAAACCGCATGGAGGTCGGAAAAGGCGGCGAGAAATGCGCGCTTGACGAGGTAAAAGATCTGTACGGATTTGACACGGCGGCGATCGTCACCATGGAAGAGGTCGTGGAGTGTCTGTACAATAAAGAATACAAGGGCAAAGTTATTATCGACGATACATTAAAAGCAGCGATCGATACATACTATGAAACATATGGAGTAAAATAAGGAGGCGCGTTTTATGGAAAAAGCATATCTTACAATGAAGAACAGCGGCGCAGGCAGTATTGCTATTGGGATTATCGTTCTGGTCGTGGGGATCACGGTGGGAGTGCTTTCCATTGTGAGCGGCGCAAACCTGCTGAAACATAAGAGCGAGATTACATTTTGACTGAGGGATATCTCCAGTCGGTTACGGGGGACAGATCAGAAACAGGTCTGTCCCTCGTTGGTTGAATATTCAGACAGCTTAATCAAAAGGGGCCTGACCCCTTTGAGGAGAACAGTCTGACAATTTGTAAAGAGGTAATACTTTGAGTGTAAGGAAAAAGAAAATGTTCAGGGCAATGGGAAAGGTCCTGTTTTTATTATATGTTATATTTTTGATTTATTTTCTGTTCCTTGCCGAGTGGTATGGCAGGACAGGGGTTTCGGAAGAATACCGGTACAATCTGGAATTGTTCAAGGAGATAAAGCGTTTTATTACTTACAGGGAGCAGCTGGGGATGTTCGCAGTGCTTACGAATCTTGCGGGTAATATCGTGATCTTTGTGCCGTATGGTTTTTTTATTTCTATGGCAAGCAGGGAGAGGGGATTTTTTAAGACATTATTTTTCAGTATGGGTCTGAGTCTCTGTGTGGAGGTTGTACAGCTTTTTACGAGAGTGGGAAGTTTTGACGTGGATGATATCCTTCTGAACACGATAGGGGGCGTGATCGGATATATTATCTTTTTAATATGTAATGGGGTAAGGAGAAGACATGATGTTCGGAAAGGGAAAAAGCGCTGAACAGCGTCAACGGGAAAAAGAGAGAAAACAGCGGGGGGCCAGGAAGTATGGAAGGGCGAAGTTTAAGCACTCCCGCCAGGGAGTTTTATCGTGCATAAGCGGGGGCGTGGCGCTTCTGATTCTTGCCGGATGCGTGCTCTATGCGTTCACGACCCGAGGGGAAGCTGCCGGGATCGTAGGCGGGATCGTTATTATTTCATTTCTTTTGTCAATCTGGGGCATCCGCTGCGCAATACAGGGATTCCGCGAGCGGGAGCGGAATTATCTGACCTGTAAGATCGGGCTTCCGGTAAATGCGG
Organism: Candidatus Mediterraneibacter stercorigallinarum; assembly: GCA_019116185.1. Taxonomy (GTDB): domain Bacteria; phylum Bacillota; class Clostridia; order Lachnospirales; family Lachnospiraceae; genus Mediterraneibacter; species Mediterraneibacter stercorigallinarum. The sequence continues at coordinate 2,100 of DXCD01000172.1, read as the reverse complement.
CGGCTCTGATTCTTTTTCTTGCGATATTTATAGGAGGCTTGAGCTAAATGGACAGAAAAGAAATACAGAAAGGAAGAAACCGGCAGTACGAGGAGCGGCACGTGCTTGCAGTGGGGCGTTTAAGAGGGATTGTTTCCGAGGAGACGGTTTCCGCGCAATATGTGCCATATTTTCAGGATACGGCGCTTTTTCTCCTGGAAGTGGAAAATGTGAGACGCAAGATTGCTTCCGGAGAGTGGGAAAGATACAGCCTGGAGGAAATGCACAGCCTGAACGAGATCCTGTACAGTGATATTGCCGGGGCACGCTATGAGAGGAGCTATGCCAATCCTGCATTTGCAGTTGAAATGCTGGGGCCGGATATGGGAAGGCTTTTATGTCTGCTTTATGCGGAAATGAGGTCCGGTATTCCATATGCCTTTGAGGGCAGGATGGATTATCTGACTATACTGTACGAGCTGTTCCTCGAGATATACAACTGTTTCGAGCGCGCCGAGAAAGACGTTACAGAAAAGTTCAGGCAGCAGGAGCACATACAGCCGGAAGGCAGCAGGGAAAGCGCTCAGGATGAACAGAAAGGCGGCGTGCCGCAGGTAAAGGAGATCCGCGATATCATCTACTGGTATGCCAGCGATTACTGCGACGTGTTTCTTGCGGACCGGATCCTGGAACAGATTGATCCGGACAGTTCATTTGCAGTGGATATCATTGAACATGCAGATCTGGAAAATGACCGGTATCTGTACCGTTTCGGTGAATATATCACGGAAAATGAACTGGGGACTGCAAGGCATCTGCGCGCCCTTCCCGAAGAGACCATCCGGAAGATGGCAGATGTTTATACCGAAGGATACCGCATCGGCTTCATCAACACCGGGAAAGACCTGTCTAAAAAATCAGTAGTAAACATCCGGTACACGCTTGGATTTGAAAAGGTCATCCGTATTGCCATTGATAATTTCCGCAAAATGGGTCTAAAGCCGGTGATCTACCGGGCGGCTTCCGGGCTGGTGACAAAGAGGGAACACCATAAGATCGGATACTTTGGCGCAGTCGTAAACTGGCAGTATGAGTACGACCACCGCCAGGACCAGGCGCTCTTTATGGATAAACGGTATATTGAGCGCAGGCTGGAAGTCATGCGGACTGTTTATGAGCAGCACCGGGAGCTTGCGGCACAGTTCGCGGGTCCGGCGGTGATGGAGACGTTCGGGGAGAAACCATTCTCTCCAAAGGCAGTGCCCGAAGCTCCGTCCTATACGGAGGCACAGCGGGAGCTGGCGCTTCAGTATGACAGCCGTTCCGGACAGCTGACGAATGAATATATCAAGGGCGAGGAGCGGAGTTTCACGATCGTGGCTTATCCAATACCGGAGATCGGAGAAAAATATCCGGAGATCTTTGACGAAGTGATCAAAATTAATACGCTGGACGCCAAGCTGTATGAGAAGGTGCAGCAGACGATGATCGATGCTCTTGACCAGGGGGAATATGTCCATGTGGCAGGAAAGGGTGAGAACCGTACGGATATCCGGGTGCGGCTTCATGAACTGGAAGAACCGGAGAAAGAGACAAAGTTCGAAAACTGCGTTGCAGACGTGAACATCCCTGTTGGGGAAGTGTTTACTTCTCCTGTGCTGGAAGGGACTTCCGGGGTGCTGCACGTGAGCCGGGTATATCTGGAAGGGCTGGAATACAATGATCTGGAACTGACATTTCAGGATGGAATGATCACGGATTACCGGTGCGGAAATTTTCGGGATGAAGAGCAGGGGCGCAGGTATATTTACGATAATGTCCTGAAGAACCACGAGACGCTTCCTCTCGGCGAGTTCGCCATCGGCACGAACACCACGGCATATGTGGCTGCAAAGAAGTACGGCATAGAGAATAAGATGCCAATCCTGATCGCTGAAAAGACGGGACCGCATTTCGCTGTGGGAGATACGTGCTACTCCTGGAGCGAGGACATCCGGGTGTACAATCCGTGCGGCAAAGAGATCGTGGCAAAGGACAATTCCATCTCCTTGAAGAGAAAGGAAGATGTGTCGAAAGCGTATTTTAACTGCCATACAGATATAACCGTGCCTTATGAAGAGT
>DXCD01000171.1 GCA_019116185.1 Candidatus Mediterraneibacter stercorigallinarum | reverse complement strand
CCAGCCTGATACTCGCTTCTTACTGTATGTCCCGGAGCCTTCGGAGCGATCATCGTAACGTCAACATTTGCCGGCGGCACGATCTGTCCGAAATGAATGTTAAATCCGTGAGCAAACATGAGCATGTTGCCTTCTTCCAGATTCGGCTCGATATCGTTCTTATATAATGCAGCCTGTTTCTCGTCATTGATCAGGATCATGATGATGTCTGCTTTCTTTGCAGCCTCTGCCGCTGTGTACACCTCAAATCCCTGCGCCTCAGCTTTCGCCCAGGATCTGCTTCCCTCGTAAAGACCGATAATGACATTGCATCCTGACTCCTTTAAGTTCAGCGCATGTGCATGTCCCTGGCTGCCATAGCCGATGATCGCGATCGTCTTTCCTTCCAGAAGGGAAAGGTTACAATCTTCCTGATAATAAATTTTTGCTGCCATTTTGCATTCCTCCTAAAATAATCATTAAAGTCTGCCGGATCCGCGGCAGTATATGTATAGTGAAAGGTTCTGCCCTCTTACTACCTTTTTTACAGCTTCATGCCTATGAGACACTCCCCGCATCAGAGATAGGCAACATCGCTGCTTCCTCTGGAAAGACCTGTTATACCGGTCCTTGCCAATTCCAGGATCTCATATCCTTTCAGAAGATTGAGAAAAGCTTCCAGCTTGCTCTGTGTTCCCGTGAGCTCCACGATGAGAGAATCTTCTTCCACATCCACGATCTTTGCGCGGAAGATATCGGCAACGGAGATGATCTCTCCTCTCTGTGCGGCATTGGCGCGAAGCTTCACCATGATCAGCTCCCTGTACACAGACTCTCCGTCCTTCAGCACCTTGATATCCACTACATCCTCAAGCTTCCTGACCTGCTTCTCGATCTGGGACAGGATCAACTCATCGCCGGATGATACGACTGTAATCCTTGTAAATCTCGGGTCCGCCGTCATACCCGCGGTAATGCTGTCGATACTGTATCCGCGGCGGCTGAACAGCCCTGATATACGGCTTAAAACGCCGGGATTGTTGTCTACGAGCAATGAAAATACCTGCTTTCTCATCGTTTTCTCCCTTTCTTTTTCAAAAAACAGAGTGCAATCTGTTTTATCTTTAATAATATTATCAACTGTATCTTTCTTTGTCAAGCTGTTGTAGAAAAATTGTGACTTAAAATTCATCCCTGCTCTGCGATCTTTTCCGCCAGATCATTCAGATATACCCACCGCTCCATCTTCTCATCCAGCTCTCCCTGCGCCTTTTCCTGATCTTCCATAAGCTCTTTCAGCTTTACAGAATTGGTTGCATTTGCTTCGATCTGCCTTGCAATGTGCCCGAGCTTTTCTTCGAGAACTGCGATATCCTCGTCAATGGTCTCATATTCCCGCTGCTCCTTATAAGAGAATTTCAGTTTTTGCGGCCGGTCCTGCTTCCAGTCCTTTCCTCTCTTCCCGGCGGCAGCTTCTGCAGCACTTTTTGTCCTGGGTGCAATTGCTGTTTCACCATGGATGTTCATTCTCTTTTTCTTCGCTTCCAGATAGTCCGTATATCCGCCCTCATACTGGGTCACATGCCCCTCCCCGTCCAGTTCCAGGATCCGGTCCGCGATATTGTCCAGGAAATACCGGTCGTGGGAGACCGCGATCACGATCCCCGTAAAGGAGTTCAGATAATCCTCAAGAATGGTCAGGGTGGGGATATCCAGGTTGTTCCCCGCCTCGTCCAGAAGAAGTACATTTGCATTCTCCGCAAGGACCCCCAGGAGATAAAGGCGCCGCTTCTCTCCGCCCGAGAGCTTGCCGATAGGCGCATACTGCATATCCGGCGTGAACAGAAACCGCTCCAGCAGAGAGGAGGCACTGATCTTCCCGTCTGTTGTGGTAATGTATTCTGCGATATCCTTTACATAATCAATGACCCTCTGCGCGTCGTCCATATGGTGCTCTTCCTGCGCGAAATACCCGATCCGCACCGTCTCCCCGATCTCGATCTCTCCGGAATCCGGCTCCACCAGCCCGGCGATCATCTTCATGACTGTGGACTTCCCGCATCCGTTGGGACCGATGATGCCAAGCCGCTGGTTTTTTAGAACGATATAGCTGTAATCCTCAAGAATCTTCTTTTCTCCATAGCGCTTGCTCACATGATGGAGTTCGATGGTCTTCTTTCCCATCCGGGTCTCCACGGACCCCAGCTCCACCGTCTGATCCTGCACAGGGGCTTTTCCATTTTTCAGAGCTTCCAGGCGCTCCAGCCTTGCCCGCTGCTTGGTGGTTCTGGCGCGGCATCCCCGCTTCGCCCATTCCAGCTCCATCCGCAGGATGCTCTGGCGTTTCCGCTCGGAGGCAAGCTCCATCTCCTCCCTTGCCGCTTTCAGCTCAAGGAATCCGGAATAATCCGCATCATACCCGTACATTTTCCCGTGGCTGATCTCCAGGATCCGGTTCGTCACACGGTCAAGGAAATACCGGTCATGGGTCACCATAAGGATGGTCCCTCTGTATCCTTGCAGATACTCCTCCAGCCATGTGATCATCGCCCCGTCCAGATGATTGGTCGGCTCATCCAGGAGAAGCACGTCAAAATCCCCGGCAAGGGTCTTTGCCAGGACCACTCTCCTTTTCTGTCCGCCGGAGAGATGTTCGATCTTCTGATCCAGGTCTGTGATCCCAAGCTCCGTCAGATTGCTCTCCACCTGCCAGTCCTCTCCCTCTCCCTTCTCAAAGGCATAGGAACGGATATCCGCTCCCTCCGGGAAAACAGGATTCTGAGGGACATAGGCGATCTTAAGTCCGTTCTGCCTTATGATCTGACCTTCATCCGGGACCTCCTCCCCTGCCACCATCTTTAACAGAGTGGATTTTCCCGTGCCATTGATCCCTACGATACCGATCTTGTCTCCCTGCTGGATGCCGAAAGACGCGTCCTTGTAGATCGTCTTTTCCCCATAAACCTTACTGATATGTTCAATATTGATGATATTCATAACATGAAAAACTCCTCACAAACTCTTTTGCTGCCTTGTGACAGTACACAAAGATATTTTGAAGAGTTTCTAAGGAGTTGTCAAGAAAATTTACCGATTCACCTGATGCCTGCGGAAGAAACCGTACGCCAGCCCACACAGGAGCACCGCACACACTCCGTTGACCATCATTGCCGCGGCGGGCCACGTCACGGTCAGCCCTCCGATGCTGTAAACCATGTACGACCCGAACCCGAAATCCGAGATCTTTTCCGGCAGAAGCCCCAGAAAATGTTTCCACAGATATCCGCCCCGGTTCATTGACAAAAACAGCGGCACGCACAGGAACAAAAAGGAAGTGATCACCACACCGTACGGATTTTTCATAATGGACGACAAGAGCAGGACCACTCCCACAAGTCCCAGGGTCAGGACATAGCCCATGACAAGTACCAGCGCACACGCCTGGAGAGACGTCAGATCATAGCTGATAGAAATACTCTCGCAGAGTGCCTGTACCGGGAGGTTCCATCCATCCGTACCTAATACGGCCAGATAAAGTCCCGCGAACAGCCCCATGCATCCCCAGTACACCACCGTAGAAAATAGGAATGAAGATGTAAGCTTCGCCAGTATCAGCCTGCTCTTACCATAACGCATGCTAAGCAGAAGGGAATCGCATTTAGACTGATACTCTCCCGCAAATACGGGTGCGGTCCCGATGCAGATCACCAGCATGACTAATATGACCAGAGAAGTGCTGTTGATGATCTCCCACCATGCCCTGTTATACCCATACGCCGCTTCTCCCACAGCGTCATCCTTTTCATTCCACCAGTCCGCCTCTGCCGCTGTGATCTCGCCCCGGTTCACCGCATCTTCCAGATTCTCCCATACCCGCTCTTTCCTCGCCTCGCTGAAATCTTTTCCCCGGCTCTGCAGGAGCACCTCTCTCATGGAATCATTCCTCTGTTCCGGATAGGTACGGTACGCTCCATTGATCAGATGCAGGACCGGCAGATTGGGAAGATACCACTTCACATACATTTCTTCCGAGAGGTACGCAAGATCCCTGTCATCCGAGGAAGCCGCCGGATCCTGTGTATAATCCAGATATTCATCCACCAGGGCATCCACGGTCTCCTGATCCAGATTCACTTCCTTTCTGGATTCCTTCTGAACCTGAACCGCCTCCAGTCCGGTCACGGTCTGTCCGTCTGCATCTGTCGTAGAAATCAGCCGGATATTTGACCATACACTGAATGCCAGAAACAGGGCGCACCCGAGCACTGCGAACTGTGTGAGGCGGCTGCCCCAGATCCGTTTCCACTCATACCATATCATTCTTCTCATAAACGCCTCCTCCTTTCCTTCCGCTGCTCCGGCGTCGTATTCCCGATCTCGTCTGAAAAGCATTTCAGATAGAGATCCTCCAGAGTCGGCTCTGCCTGCTCCGCATCCGCACAGGGACGATCCGGGCTGATCACTCTTGCCTCCACCATATCTCCCAGATTTCTGGAATTGGCGACTGTATGGCTGTTCTCAAAGGACATCCACTCCCGTGCCGGCACCCGGCAGGACCAGACCATGCCATCTGCCTCAGCGGTCAGCTCTTCTGTCGTCCCCTGGAGAATGAAGCGTCCTTTTTTCATGATGATCACCTGGTCGGAAATATACTCAATATCCGATACGATATGCGTGGAGATAATAATGATCTTATCCTGCGCCATCTCTGCGATCACATTTCGGAAATACGCACGTTCCTTCGGGTCAAGCCCGGCGGTGGGTTCATCCATGATCAGGATCTTCGGATCGTTTAAAAGCGCCTGCGCGATCCCCAGCCTGCGCTTCATCCCGCCGGAAAAGGTGCGGATCTTCCGCTTCATATCCCCCTCCAGACTGACAAGCTTCATCAGCTCTCTTGTCCGCCTCCTTGCATACCTGGGATCCAGTCCTTTGACCGAAGCGATGTAAAGCATAAAATCCTCCGCCGTAAATCCGGGCGTATAACCGAACTCCTGAGGCAGATATCCCAGCAGATTCCGAAACTCCTCCCCCATCTCTATGTTATTCTTCCCGTTTATCTTTACCTCTCCGGATGTGGGAGCAACGATCCCGCAGATCATCTGCATCAATGTCGTCTTTCCCGCCCCGTTCGCCCCGAGGAAACCGTAAATTCCCTCTGTCAGCTCTGCGTTTACATTCTCTACTGCGATCCGGTTCTTGAATTGTTTAGACAATCGTTCCAATGTTAATCTCATCCACATTTCCTCCCATACGTTTTACAAACTCCACTGTCTGCCAGACTGCCCCCGCCAGCGCCGCCGCTCCGGCAAGCAGCCATACAGAAGCTGTATCCGCATCATAGATCTGCCATCCCATGGACTGTATCACCAGGATTCCCCCGGCCAACAGTACTGCCCATGCCCCGCAGTAAAAGACAGCGTTTTCCTCCCTGGCCCCCTGAAAGATCAGCATACATCCCATGCACATCAGAAGATAAGGGACTGTGCTGTACAAAAGCACCTGCCATGCAGTCCCTGTGCCGGAAAAGGACATCACCGCCGATGCAGTTCCGATCACAATGACATCAATCATTCCGAATAACGTCAGGCGGGACAGAAATACATGGCGAAGTGAATATTTTGCCGTCATCTGGATCTCGATGATCCCGGGCTGGAAAAGTCCCCACAGATCATTTGCATTGATCAGGCACAGAAGAGGACCTGCAAGGGAGATAAACGTCCAGAACCAGGTTTCCGACCATATGAGACTCTTCGGCAGATATACTGCCATAATCAGTGCTATGCCCACTTTCAAAAGCCATGTATGGGGACGGACGAAGCGGCACTGGTCAAAAAAGAACTGCCCCATGGTCATTCTCTCTGCCCTGATGTGGCTGCTAATCCCGTCCTCCATGCTGCGTGCTCTGTATATAGTCTCTTCCAGCGCCTTTCCGCTGTAAGCAGGGACTGTATATCTATCCAGTTTTTGTTTTAGTTTTCGGTCCATCATTTTCCGCCTCCTTTTTCAAGTCTGCGCTTCAGCTCTTTTTCAGCTGTTTTCAGACGATAGCGCACCGTAGACGCCGGCATGCCCATCACGGCTGCAATATCTTTGATCTTCAGCTCCTGATAATACCGCAGGAGCACGATTTCTCTGTCCGGAGATTCCAGAGCCGCAAGGGCTTCCCGAATCTCGACCCGCTCTGCGGCATATTCCATATCTGAATCCGGCATGGGCTCTCCTACTGCGCCGAGATCCCTCTCCACAGGGATTTCTCTGGGCTTCCTGTAATGATCCCGGATCACATTTCCCGCGATCACATACAGATAATTTTTTATTTTCCCATATTCACGGTAGCGCTCCACGTTTCTTAAGAATCTGAGGAACGTCTCCTGGGTAAGATCCTCGGCAGTCTCCCTGTGCCCCAGGTGACGGAAGCAGTAAGCGTAAATATCCGCATAATTCTCCCTGATAAGCCTGTCCC
>DXCD01000170.1 GCA_019116185.1 Candidatus Mediterraneibacter stercorigallinarum | reverse complement strand
AATGGCACACCTGTTACTCTGGAAGCAGAGAAAATGATTCTCCAAAACACCGGAACAGGAGAGGCATGGCCGCTCCAGGTATCAGAAGCAGCTTGGGCAAGCAATGGCAAATTCGTGAATGCCATGAATGCAGGAGACAGCGTTGTGCTGTATTATACAGCTGAGAAGGCCGGTACTTATGAAGCAACACTTTCATACAGAAGCGGCGATACGAACAACTCCATGTCATGGACAGAGAAAGACGGAAAGATTGCAGAAGGTTCCCTGGATTCTGTTGAAGCAGAAGAAAATGCAACTACAACACATACAGTCAAACTCACATGGAAAGTAGAAACACCGGGAGCCGGAGCTGTGACATTCCTGGCAGGCGCGAAGAATGCACCGCAGCTTGACAAATTTGACGTTGTCCTGGTAGAAGAAAAGACTGATGTGCCTGAGGTCAATAAGGAAGCGCTTGCAGAAGCCATTGCAAAGGCAGAGGAAGAAGCCGCTAAGACAGACGTGTATACTGCAGAGTCCATCGCTGCGCTCGAAGAAGCAATTGCAGACGCAAAAGAGGTATATGGTGATGAATCCGCGGAGCAGGAGCAGGTGGATGCACAGGTGGCCGATCTGGAAGCAGCGATCGAGGTGCTGGTGAAACTTCCGGAACCTCCGCAGACATATACGATCACAGCTTCCGCCGGTGAAGGAGGAACAATCACGCCTTCAGGCGAGGTTACAGTAAATGTCGGAGAGGCTCAGACATTTACGATTAAGGCTGATGAAGGATGGCACATCAAGGAAGTCATAATTAACGGCGAGTCAGTCGGAGCGGAAGAGACATATACGATGGAGGCAGCCGGTACGATAGAGGCATTATTTGAGAAAGATGCCGTGGAACCGGAAGTTCCGGACAAGAGCGCGCTTGAAGCGGCACTCAAAGAGGCGGCTGAAATCCTGGCAAAGACAGACAAGTACACAGAAGAATCTCTTAAAGATTATAAGGCTGTAGTCGATGAAGCTCAGGCAGTATATGACGATCCGGATGCAACAGCAGAAGAGATCGCAGACGCTGTACAGAAGCTCACAGATGCACGTGATCTTCTGAAAGAGATCGACAAAGAAGAGCCTGGAACAGGAGACAAACCTGGAACAGGTACAGACAAACCGGACACAGGCTCAGACAAGCCGGGCACGGGTTCCGGAAATGGTGCTGATAAAGCAGTACAGACCGGAGATAACAACAGCCCGATCCTCTGGATCGTAGTTCTTGCAGCTGCATGCGTGGCAGCAGGATCTGTGGTGATTTACAGAAAAAAGAGTAAATAATTAAGAGATCCCTGATCAAAGGGATGGAATCCCAAAAGGAAGATGCAGTTCCGGATATGCCGGACTGCATCTTCCTTTTTTACCTGTAAATCAATATGTTAAATAATGTAAATAAATACAAAAAAATTACATCTCTAACAGGTGAATTATGTTAAAATAGGAAAGTACGGGAAACTTCTGTACAGGACAGAAGTTTTCAAAATATAAGTGCTTATATCCAGGCATAAATAATGATGAAAGAAAGGAAGAGGATAATGAAAAAGCGGATAAAAAGCATTTTTAAACGTTCTACTGCCGCGGCTCTGAGTGCTGCCATGGTATTTTCCTTGGGGGTCAGCTCCGTACCGGCTATTGTACTTGCCCAAGATTCAGAGACCGGGACAGAGCTTCAGAACGACTCTCAGGAAGTGAAGATCGAACTTGGCGAGATCTCTTCTATGTCAGCAAAATCTTATGGCCCTGCCACGGATGGAGACACCCTGGAGGCAAGTTTTGACGGCGACACGACAACTTACACGAACAGCAATTATAATGACGCCGCAAACAGCAAACCGCAGGTTTACACATTTAATTTTGCAGAAGAGGTAAATCTTTGCAAGGTGCGCATCCACCCGAGAAATACAGGCGGCCATGTCGGCAATGGCGCGCCGAACAGCTGCATCGTGGAAGTGAGCACGGATGGAAACTCTTATACGCAGGTGGCGAGCCAGGCTGTCAATGACACAGCACTTGTATGGACAGATATTACGTTTGCCGCGACACCAGCAAAAAGCGTAAGACTGACATTGGACTCCGCACATGCAACGGTAGTTACCACTGGCGAGGTAGAGTTGTACAAGGAGGTCACACAGGCAGCAGGCGCGGATAAGACAGAGCTTCAGAATCTGTACGATGAGGCGTCAGCAGCAGAATTTACATATGAAGATTCATCACTTAAGGCAAAACTTACAGACGCGTTGACAGATGCAAAGACAGTTTTGGATGACGCTGATGCCACTCAGGAAGATGTAGATTCAGCATATTATTATCTGGAGAAGCATTATTGGCAGAACAAAGTTTATGATAAAAAGGAATATTACAATCCGGAGAAAGCGGGCGAGGACGGCAGATTTGTTTATAGTGATAAAGTGACAGAGAGCATCCTGCCGCTGGCTGCTGCTTATCAGGAAACAAGGAATGTCAATGGAAATACCGAGATAGATAAGCTCCGGGAATACTATGACATACTGACCGCTGCTGATGCAGCGCAGGCTGATGTTATAACAGCAGAACCTGACCAGAGAAGTACAGAGATCGGATTTAACACACAGGATGACAGCTATATAAACTATGCATTAGATCCCCAGAATTACGGCCATTTTAACATCACGGGACAGGAATTTGTACTGGATGATAATGGCGAGGTAAGTGTTAAGGTTACCTTTGAATTTGTAAATGACGGAAAGCATCCGGTCACAGGAGCCGAGGGCAGTAAGTACAGCAGCTCAGAGATGAGAAATCCGGGATGCAGAGTTGTCTACGGAGACGGAACAACACAGAAGGGCTCCAAAGGCGTAAGCAATATTGCCGCATTGAACGGAAATTACAGCAATGGAATCACAGGCGAGTTTACAGTCAGCCAGGACAGCGTGATCAGCCTGTATCTGAAGGATTCTGTCATGGCAGGATATTTCAAGGTACAGAAATTCACACCGGCAGATAAGACTGCTCTTAAAGAAAAGACAGACGAAGCGGCAGCGATTATCGAGGAAGAATACAAATACAACCATAATGATAAATGGGATGCATTTCTCGAATCTTATGAGGCGGCACAGGATGTATATGACAATCCTCTTGCAACAGATACAGAAGTAAACGATGCGAGAGTAGATCTGACAAATAAGATTTTTGACCTCCGTTTCGAGACAGAAAAACCGGAAGCAGTATTTGTGATTAACGGCGAGGAGAAAGAGATCACAGCAGACGCTCTGCTGAACAGCGAATTTGATCTTAAGTTTACTGACAATGGAAAGCTGACTCAGTTCGTGCTGAACGGAACAGAGTCTGCTCTTGACGGAACAGAGGATACAGCTGCATTTGCAGAGATTGAAGCACTTCTGAATGAAGGAAACGGCGAAGATGGAAAGAATACACTGATTGTCCGTGACAGCGTTGTAACAGACGGCATCTATTGGAATGAAAATACATATACATTCTACTTTGACCAGACAGCGCCTGTACTTGGAGAGCCGGAATACATTGAAAATGAAGATGGAAGCGTAACAGTTAAGATCGATGTGGATGAACTTGATCAGAACAGACTGCCGGAAGGCTGGACTTATGAAGACGGAGCGGTTATAAAGAACTTCACCGAGTCAGCGGAAGAGGAAGTCGTTCTCTATGACGCGGCAGGAAATGCTTCATCCGCTGCAGTTAAGGTGGCCATAACAGAAGATCCTGAGAATCCTGAGGATCCGGATCCGGAAGATCCGCAGAAGCCGGGAACAGGCGATGCGGACAAACCGTCAACAGGTAAACCTTCTGATACACAGAAACCTGACGGAAACAGCGGAAATGCTCAAAAAGCAGTTGTGACTGGCGATGAGAGCAGCCCGGTCCTCTGGATCGTAGTTCTTGCAGCTGCATGTGTAGTTGTGGGAGTTATTGTTGTCATCAAAAAGAAAAAATAATATAGAATAGTAAACCGTATGATAGTTCCGGTATAAGTGAGATCATTTGAACAGTAAAGGGCTTCCGCGGTGCAGATCAGTCGGAGGATGTTCCAGAGGGGATGTCCTCCGCTGTTTTTCTTGCAAGGCTCCGCACAATCAACTATAATGATAAAAACGTATGATATCGGGCGGAGGATGAGATGAGAAGTAATATAAAGCGCGCCGTGGCTGCGGTTCTTGCCATAGTTATGGCAGCAGCTATGCCGGGAATAGCCTGGGCGGAGGATGAGATGACATTTGAGGAGACTCTGCAGGCTTCTTATGATGTAGTTCCTGAGACAAATAATATCGGGGGATGGCCACAGGGACCTCTGGTCTACGGTAATTCGGCGATTGTTATGGATATGAACAGCGGAGCGATCCTTTACGAGAAAAAGGCTTATGACCGGCATTATCCGGCAAGCATCACGAAGCTGCTGACAGCATTGGTCGCGCTGGAGAATTCGGAGCTGGACGATGAGGTATATTTTTCTGAGGATAGCGTGTCATTCCTTGAATATGGAGATGCCAGCATAGGCATGACCCCGGGAGAGATCCTGAGCATGAATGATGCTTTATATGGGATGCTCTTGGCATCTGCAAATGAAGTGTCCTATGCGATCGCGGAGAGTGTGGGGAAACTAATGGGCGGAGGGTATGATACGTTCATACAGGAAATGAATACCAGATCTGAGGAACTGGGATGCACGGGTTCTCACTGGATGAATGCGAACGGGCTTCATAATGAACAGCATTACACTACTGCACATGACATGGCGCTGATCGCATCGGCAGTTTATCAATTCGAAGAATTCCGCACAGTTGTCCAGACGCTTAATTATACGATTGGAGCGACTAATCTTGTCGGAGAGACACGGACGTTCCAGCAGAACCATAAGATGCTGTGGGAAGGCGGTTACTATTATTATGAATACTGCACGGGCGGGAAGACCGGTTATACGGATCAGTCCAGGACAACACTGGTCACGACGGCAGATAACGGTGAGCTTCAGCTGGCAGCAGTCCTGCTCCAGGACGATGGCAATGTGTACACAGATACCAGGGCGATGTTTGATTATGCCTTCGCCAATTTTTCTAAAGTCCTGCTAAAAGATCAGGCGAAAGCAGAAGGCGTCAGCTCTTATGCAGATGAAAATGCTTATGTTGTCCTGCCATCCGGCATTGACTTTTCTGCCCTGGAAAATGAGATTACAATTACGGATGAGAAAGATGCAGCCGGAAAAGTAACTTATTATTACAAGGGACAGAATGTAGGAAGCGCGGATGTGACTCTTACGGCTGAATACGTGAAAGAACAGACCGGATACGACAGCGCTCTTCATATATCAAAGAACGAACAGGAATCCGTTCCCAAAGAGGCGTCGTGGCTTTCATTGATTGTAAAAGTGCTGATCGGCGTTGGAGCAGCGATTGTCCTGGCATTTATTATCCTGTATGCGGTGATCCGCTATAAGCTGGCGAAACGCAGGAAACAGCGACTGGCAAGAGCCAGAAGGAGGAGGAGCAGGGCGCGGATGCGTCCGGAACCGCCTTCCCGCCGGTCATCCCGGCATTACGCGCAGCGCCGCCGGCGTAATGAATGGGAATCATAGAATGAGAATAATACCTTTCAGCTATACTGCCTGCGGTAATCCGTGGGCAGTATCTTCATGATATCCTTAAAGGCGGCGGAGAATTTGCTCTGACTTTCATAGCCTACTGCCGAGGCGACCGCAGAGATACTGTCATCCGTCTTCCGAAGCAGCTCGGCGGCTTTCATGATGCGGTATTGTTTCATATAAGATGCAATGGGCATTCCGTAGACAGATTTGAAAATATTTTTAAGCGCTGCAGTGTTGATCAGATACTGCCTGGAAAGCTCGTCAATGGTGTATCTTTTCCGCAGATTCTCTGTCATCAGATTATGGATTCGGCGCACGGTATCCGCCTGCTCTGAGTGGAACGAGTTAAAAACCGCATTCTTCGCAGGACCTGTCATACTCAGAAACAGAAGCAGTTCCTGACATTTCAGCTTCAAGTACGGGCGCTTCATCTTTTCGGGAAGGTCATACACTTCGGAGAAAATGTGTCCAATCCGCGGACTTGCCGGCAGGGCAGCAGTCTCGTTCTCTCCGCAGAAGGCATGGCAGAGGCGGCAGACATCTACCTCTGCATCTTTTAAAAGTTCGGGGATTGTGTCCCTGAGAACGGACAGGTCAAGGGAGACAGTCAGCCCTTCATAATATCCGAGAGGAAGGGTGATCTCAGAGTCCGCGCATTTGTCCGTGGCATGGAAAGACAAGTCGCCGCTGCCAAAATACAGACTCAGCCCGCCCTTCATCCGCCAGCCGATCCGTCCACGGCAGCAGTGGTCAATAGAGAGAACACAGTCCTTGTGCGTGTGGTGGAAATGGAAACTGCTGCCGAGAAAATAATTGTAGGACAGTTCCATTCCCGGATAGAGTTCATAGGTTTCTATTTTAAGCCTGGTGTCAGAGGGAAAGGCGGCATCTGTCCAGCCGCTGAGAAGGTCTTCTCCGGACAGGGGATGCCGGATCATAAGACATTTCCCGGACGGGATATCGGACAGCTGTCTTTTGATCCCGCAGATAGGATCTTTATCCATAGGGGAACCTCCGTTTCATAAAAATATGTTCATCAGTTGTATAAGTGGACAGATGCGGGACGATTAATCCCGGGATTCGGGACAGGTAATCCTGCCAAGCTTTTCGATGGTGTGGTGGAGCACCTGTGCCAGTTCTGTGTCTGCTGTGCGGTAATACATTTCTTTGCCCTCGCGACGGCTCACAATGAGCCCGCTGCTCTTTAAGAGCCGGAGATGATGGGATACGGCAGGGCTTGTCATATTTACGATAGCGGCAATGTTGAGCACGCATTCTTCACAGTGGCATAACAGCCAGAAGATACGCAGGCGGCTCGGGTCGCCGAGCTGTTTCATTGCTTCTGAGACTCCGGCAATCGCCTCCTCGCCGGGCATGTGTTCCATGATCTGTTCTTCATTGCGGCACCCATGGTCATGGGGCAGGTCTTTTTTCTCCATCTGAAAACCTCCTTGATTGTCTTTTCAGAATCAATTGCTCCATTCGGAAATACTTTTCGCCCAAACGGAAATACGACTTGCTTTTCTATTGACTTATTATACGATCCGGGGTACATTATAGTCAACAATTAAATAATTGTTTAATCAAAAAACAATACGGTAGCGAAAAGGGAAGAGGATAAGGAGATAATAAATATGAAGAAAACGTATAAGATCGATGTTGACTGTGCAAACTGTGCAAATAAAATGGAAGACGCGGCAAAGAACACAGCGGGCGTCAAAGACGCGGTCGTGAATTTCATGACCTTAAAAATGAACGTAGAATTTGAAGAAGGGCAGGATGCCAAAGCAGTTATGCAGGAAGTGCGCAGAAATTGTAAAAAAGTGGAAGACGACTGTGA
>DXCD01000169.1 GCA_019116185.1 Candidatus Mediterraneibacter stercorigallinarum | reverse complement strand
TCAACGTCACTTACCGGGGGCAGCTCTGCCGGCTGCCGCCCTCTGCGCAATATCACCCCTGCTATAGCGGATTGCAGGTACAAGGTACCGCTAACACCCCGGCTGCACGAGTCTTAATTTTACATGGTTTTTGCGGAAATGTCAATGGCACGGGGGAGAAGTCGTAAAAATTTGCCTCATATCTCATTTGGTGTTAAAATCTCTTGTATGATCAGAGAAACGGAGTGCTTAAATGAAAGTTCTTTTAGCGGCGGTGAACGCCAAATATATCCATTCTAATCTGGCGGTGTACAGCTTAAGGGCATACGCGCGTCAGTATCAGGAAGAGATCGAGATCGCGGAATATACGATCAACCAGACGATCGATGAGATCCTGATGGACATTTACAGCAGACAGCCGGATGTGCTGTGTATATCCTGTTATCTGTGGAACATCTCGTATGTGGGACAGATCGTCACAGAAGTGCCGAAGATCCTGCCGGATACAAAGATATGGCTGGGCGGACCGGAGGTGTCCTATGACGCGCCGGAGGAGCTGAGAAGATATCCGGGTGTGGACGGAGTCATGTGCGGGGAAGGTGAGGAGACCTTCCTTGAGCTGATGGAGTACTGGCATCTGCAGGGAGACGGCAGGACGGATGGAGCGCTGCCGGAGATAAAAGGCATTGTATACCGTGGACAGGACGGCGAGGTCCGGGAGAACCCGTCCCGCCCTGTAATGGATTTAAGCTGCGTGCCATTTGTTTATGAACACATCGAGGATTTCAAGAACCGGATCATTTACTATGAATCCAGCAGAGGCTGTCCGTTTTCATGCAGCTACTGCCTGTCTTCTATAGATAAATGCCTGAGGTTCCGCGATATTGACATGGTGAAAAAGGAACTGCAGTTCTTCATTGACCATGAAGTGCCGCAGGTGAAATTCGTGGACCGCACGTTCAACTGCCGGCACGGTCATGCCATGGAGGTGTGGTCATATATCAAAGAACATGACAGAGGGATCACGAACTTTCATTTCGAAGTGGCAGCAGATCTTCTCAGCGATGAGGAAGTCGGCCTGATCCGGAGCATGCGCCCCGGACTGATCCAGCTTGAGATCGGCGTGCAGTCTGCAAATGAGGAGACGGTACGGGAGATCAAAAGGACCATGAAGCTTGACAAGGTCAAAGACAGAGTGGGACAGATAAAAGAGAGCGGAAATGTACACCAGCACCTGGATCTGATCGCAGGGCTGCCATATGAAGGATATGAGAGCTTTGCCAGATCCTTTGACATCGTATATGCCATGAAGCCGGAACAGCTCCAGCTGGGTTTCCTGAAAGTGCTCAAAGGCTCTCTTATGCATGAGAAAGCAGAAGAGTATGGGCTGGTTTATCAGGAACGCCCGCCCTATGAGGTGCTTGCAACGAAGTGGCTGTCATATCGGGAGATCATCCGCCTGAAGCGGATCGAAGAAATGGTTGAGACCTATTATAACAGCGGCCAGTTCCGGTATACCATGGAGTATCTGGAACAGATATTTCCCACAGCCTTTCAGATGTATGAAGCGCTGGGAGAATATTATAAAGAAAACGGTCTTTTCGGCGTGCAGCATTCACGTATTGCAAGATATGAAATATTAAGCCGTTTTATTGCCGGATATACAGGGAATGGCAGAGCAGAGAAGAAAGAATGGCAGGAGTGGTTGACATTAGACCTGTATTTGAGGGATAATGTGAAAAACCGTCCGGCATTCCTGGCAGAGAATCAGGTGACAAAGGAAGAAGCCGCCGCATTCTATAAAGCGGAGGCGCAGAAGCCGTATTATCTGACAGGATATGAAGGGTATGACAGCAGGCAGATGCGGAAAATGACCCATCTGGAGCGGCTGAAGGGGAAACTTCTCGTGTTTGATTACAGAAAGAGAAATCCTCTGACAGGGGACGCGGCGGTTCGGGAAGTAAAGGAGAAAAAATCATGAATTTTTATGATAAAAGGGTAAGGCGTATCATATCTATTATCATTATTGTAGTTGTGGCGGCCATGGTGCTGACCATGGTGCTGCCTTATATCGCATGAGGGATGCGCGGGAGAGTGTAAGCGTGGCGGAAGACAGAAAAAGAAAAAAGCAGGGGAAAAGAGAACAGAACAGAAAGACGGTCCTGCTCATCGCGGGGCTGGTATTCTGCGCGCTTCTGGTGATTATAGGGATCAATGTGATGTTCCATATGACGATCTCCAAATATGATCCGGATATTATTATCTCCGGCGTCTCCATCGGCGGGACAGATGTCTCCGGTATGAATGCGGCCCAGGCAGAAGCAGCTGTCAAGAAGTCGGCAGAAGAATATGCATCTCAGAGGATTGTGCTTAAATTGGATGGAGCGCGCAGCGCGGAGGCGGCGCTGACAGAGTTCGGCATGTCCGTGGCGGATCTTGATTCCGCGATTCGGGATGCCCTTGATTACGGGAAAGAAGGCAATCCGATCACCTGCTATAAGATTTTGAAAAGTGCAGAGAAGAATGAAAATAAGAAAGAATTCTCCATCCGGTATGAAGTGACGGCAGAATCAGCGGGGGCTGTTCTTGAAGAAAAGCTTGGTGCCCTTCTGATCCGGCCGACAGACGCAAAGCTGACACAGCGCGGCGGCGAGACTCTGATTGAAGAGGATGTTCCGGGAGAAAAGATAGACGTCAAAAAAACAGTGGCCAATATAAACAGCTTTATCGCTGAGGATCAAGGGGAAAAGGACAATACAGTGTCCGTGAAGACCGAAGAGGCGGAGGCGGATATCAAAGCAGAAGACCTGGAAGGCATCAAAGACGTGCTGGGCACATTTACCACCTATTACGGGGAAAGTGATGATGGCAGGACCATGAATGTGGAGTCGGGAGCAAACCACATTGACGGCACTCTGGTCCGGCCCGGCGAAGAGGTCTCTGCGGATGACCTGATGGCGCCGTACACAGAAGAGAACGGGTATGCCATGGCAGCTTCTTATGAGAATAATGAGGTTGTAGAGTCTATGGGCGGAGGGATCTGCCAGGTATCAACCACGCTTTATAATGCGCTTCTGATGGCAGAGCTTGAGATCACAGAGCGGTATGAGCATTCCATGCTGGTATCTTATGTAGAACCATCCATGGACGCGGCGATCGCAGATGACGTAAAAGATCTGAAATTCCGCAATAATATGGAGACGCCGGTCTATATTGAAGCCGTGCTCTCTGAAGGGAATATTACATTTAACATTTATGGAAAGGAAGTGCGGCCGGAAGGACGCACAGTCGAATATATCAGCGAATCACTGGAGACCGTGGAATCGGATGAGACGAGATACGTGGCGACCGAAGATCCCATTGGTACAATGTATACACGGGATAACGGTCACACAGGTCTGAAAGCGCAGCTCTGGAAGGTTGTCTGTGAGGACGGGGCGGAAGTGAGCAGGGAGGCAGTGAATTACAGTACTTATCTTGCATCCGGAAAGACCGTTGCCGTGGGGACGTTCTCGGAGAGCGAGGAAGCGTCTGCAAAGATCAACGCGGCGATCGAGACCCAGGACGAGGCTCAGATCAACGCGGTGATCGCAGAGGTCTCGGCAGGTGAAACGCAGGAGCCAGAGGACTCAGGAGAAGAAAGCTCCGGCGGCGGGAGTGCCGGCGGAGAGAATTAGGGAGGCAGTGAAAATAAATGAGGTATGGCAGGCTGACACAGACCGCATGGCAGCGCTCGGTCAGGAGACAACTGCATAAGAGAGGAGAGGACGCGCTTTTTGCGCCCTCTCCATGGGAAAATGTATCCGGCCTTGCGGGCAGGGACGGGGATGCTTTCCTGTGGGCAGATGCCTGCGCATCCGGAAGCTCCGCGCGGACCGGTTATTATGCAGTCCTTAAGGCGGCAGGAGATCTGGCGGCAAAAGGCGTCTGCCCGTCCTGTGTATCTGTGAGGATTCTTTTTCCGCCAGGAGCGGAAGAA
The DNA here is from genome assembly GCA_019116185.1 of Candidatus Mediterraneibacter stercorigallinarum. Lineage (GTDB taxonomy): Bacteria > Bacillota > Clostridia > Lachnospirales > Lachnospiraceae > Mediterraneibacter > Mediterraneibacter stercorigallinarum. Next base: position 3,090 of record DXCD01000169.1, on the reverse strand, counting down.
GAGGAATTAAGAGAGATCACAGCGGGGGTGGAAGACGCATGCAGCCGGATGGCTATGCAGGTGACTTCCCTTCAGGGGGAGACGGTCTGCGCGGCGGGGCAGATGATCGTCTCTGTCACAGCGGCAGGAAGAAGTGAAATGCAGGAAACAGGCTTGAATCAGCCGAAAGCCTTTGTTCAAGAGCAGCAGGAGAAACTGCATGCCGCGCCGGAGCAGGAGATCGTGTACTGCGGGTATGCCGGGCTGGAGGGTATGCTGCGCGTTCTGGATGAAGCCCGGGAAGAACTCGGGACAAGATTTGTCTCGATATTTCTTGAACAGGCAGCAGGACTTACGAGGGAACTGGTGACGCCGGAACAGATACTCTCGCTCTTTAAAGACAGCGATGCGCAGCCGCGGGTCACGGCGGTCTGTCAGGCGGGAAGCGGCGGGATACTGGCTGCCCTGTGGGAACTGTCAGAGATCCTTCATACCGGGCTGGAGACAGATATGCAGGCGATCAGCATCCGGCAGGAGACTGTGGAGATCTGCGAGTTCTACCGGCTGAATCCCTATCAGATGGCGTCTGCCGGAAGTTTTCTCATTGTCACGGAGGATGCCCAGGCAGTGATAGAAATCCTGGAGAAGGCGGGGGCGCGAGCCGGAAGGCTTGGGGTCACAAAAGCGCAGAACGCGCGGGTGATCACAAGCGGAGAAGAGATAAGGTATCTGGACAGGCCTGCGCCGGACGAGCTGGCGCTCTGGCAGGCGGGACGGCACGGACAGATGGCTGCAAAGTGACGCCGGGCGCAGGCGGAAACAGGACAAATATATAAATTCATTATAGAACAGAAAGCAGGAGGAAATGACATGAGCGAAAAGAAAGAAGCGCTGAGGATTGAGATCCTCAAATACATTGAAAAGCACAGCCGGGTTGATCTGGGAGAACTGGCGGTTCTGCTGGGCGTAGAAGAGACAGATGTGGCAAATGAAATGGCAGAGATGGAGAAGGAGAAAATCATCTGCGGATACCACACGCTGATCGACTGGGATAAAGCCGGCGTAGAGATGGTGACAGCACTGATCGAGGTGCGCGTGACACCGCAGAGAGACCGCGGGTTCGACAGGATCGCAGAGAGGCTGTATAATTATCCGGAAGTGTATGCGGTCTATCTGATCTCAGGCAGCTATGACCTGCTCGTGACACTGGAAGGCAAGACGCTGAAAGAGGTGTCGCGTTTCGTGTCGGAGAAGCTGTCTCCGCTGGACGGGGTATTAAGCACTGCAACACATTTTATTCTGAAGAAATATAAAGACCACGGCACTATCATGGTGACGAAGAAAGAGTCGGAAAGGATACCGGTGACGCTGTAATGAGAAATCCATTATCAAAGAAAATCGTTGATATACAGCCTTCCGGGATCCGTAAATTCTTCGATGTGGCAAACGAGATGAAGGACGCGATTTCCCTCGGCGTGGGCGAGCCTGACTTTGACACGCCGTGGCGGATCCGCGAGGAAGGCATCTTCTCTCTGGAGAGAGGAAAGACATTTTATACATCCAATGCAGGGCTGAAAGAACTGCGGGAGGAGATCTGCCGTTATCTGGAACGGAAAATCCATGTCACTTATGACCCGCTTAAAGAGACGCTGATCACGGTCGGCGGAAGCGAGGCGATTGATATCGGGCTGCGCTGCATGCTTGATCCGGGGGACGAAGTGCTGATCCCGCAGCCAAGCTATGTGTCATATCTGCCGTGTACGATTATGGCGGACGGGAATCCGGTGGTCGTGCCCCTTCAGTATGAGAATGAGTTCAAGCTGACAGTGGAAGATCTGGAGAAATATACCACTCCGAAGACAAAAGTCCTGATCATGCCGTTCCCGAATAATCCGACAGGGTCCATTATGACAAAGGAAGACCTGGAGCCTGTGGCGGAATTCGTAAAGGAACATGATCTCTTTGTAATGTCAGACGAGATATACTCAGAACTTACTTATAAGACGGAGCATGTGTCCATTGCTTCCCTTCCGGGAATGAGGGAGCGGACGCTTGTGATCAACGGATTCTCCAAAGGATTTGCCATGACGGGCTGGCGCCTGGGATACTGCTGCGGCCCGGAGGTGCTCATCGAGCAGATGACGAAACTTCATCAGTTTGCGATCATGTGCGCGCCAACCACCAGCCAGTACGCGGCGGTCGAGGGCTTGAGAAACTGTGAGGATGAAGTGGCGGAGATGAGAAAGTCCTATGACCAGAGAAGACGGTTCCTCATGCATGAGTTCGCAAGGATGGGGCTGGAATGCTTTGAACCGTTCGGCGCGTTTTATGTATTCCCCAGCATTCAGGAATTTCATATGTCGTCAGAAGAGTTTGCCACAAGGCTTCTGGAGGAAGAAAAGGTGGCGGTTGTGCCGGGCACTGCGTTTGGCGGATGCGGGGAAGGATTCCTGCGGATTTCCTATGCATATTCGCTGGAAGACCTGAAGGAAGCGCTGGGGCGTCTGGGACACTTTATCCAGAAACTCAGAAATGAACGAGAGTGAAAGGGCGGACATCGGATATGCTGAATATTGTACTCCTTGAGCCGGAGATCCCGGCGAACACGGGGAATATCGGGCGGACCTGCGTGGCGGCCGGGGCGAGGCTGCACCTGATCGAGCCGCTGGGGTTCAGTCTCTCGGAAAAGGCACTGAAACGCGCGGGGATGGATTACTGGAAGGACCTGGATGTGACCACATATATCGATTATTCGGATTTCCTTGATAAAAATCCCGGGGCGAAGATCTATATGGCAACGACAAAAGCGCGGAAAGTATATACAGAAGTTTCCTATGAGCCGGACAGTTTTATTATGTTCGGGAAGGAGAGCGCGGGGATCCCGGAAGAGATCCTTGTGGAGAATAAAGAAAACTGCGTGAGGATTCCCATGATGGGGGAGATCCGGTCGCTGAACCTGGGCAATTCGGCTGCCATTGTGCTGTATGAGGCGCTGCGGCAGAATGGTTTTAAGGGGATGGAATTAGAAGGGGACCTGCATCACCTGAATTGGTGATCAGGTTCTTTTTATTAGTATAAATAATAAATATTTTTTAAAAATACTAATAAATG
>DXCD01000168.1 GCA_019116185.1 Candidatus Mediterraneibacter stercorigallinarum | reverse complement strand
TTTGTCTTCTTTGAGCTTTTTCAGAATGGTTAAACCATCATCCCCTGGCAGCATGATGTCGAGCAAAATAAGCTCTGGCAGACGCTCTGCCAAAGCTTTAAAAAAAACCTCTCCGTCTTCAAACCCTTCTGCTTCCATTCCAGTACTCGATAATGTGTATACTACCAGCTCCCTGATATTTCTGTCATCTTCTACACAATAGATCATTTCTATTCTCCTGCTTTCTCTCTGTCATGAATAGCCTGAGCTCCGTGGTGGTTTCCTGTGATAGAAAATTCTACCCACTCCGCAATGTTGGTCGCATGATCGCCGATACGTTCCAGATATTTTGTAACCATGATCTGATCGATGGCTTCCGCGCCTTCTTCTCCGTTTCCTTTTGCGATATAATCAATGATTTCTTGTCTTACTTTTTCAAACAATCTATCAACTTCATCATCTGCCAGCATGACCTTTTTAGCCAGCATCATGTTCTGATCCACGTATGCCTGAACACTTTCTGTTACCATCTTCGCTGTTGCCTGTGCCATGACACCGATATCTTCATTCGGTTTTGCCTTTCCAAGCTTTGCTGTAAGCAAAATCTCTGCGATGTCGGATGCCTGATCTCCGATTCGCTCCATATCAGTGATCATCTTGAGAGCTGCGGAAATCTGGCGCAGATCTTTTGCAACCGGCTGCTGCTGTAAGAGCAGCTTCAGACAAAGACGCTCAATATCTTTTTCTGCCTGATCGATCTCTTCATCTGCCAGAATTACCTCTCTTGCCTGCTCTTCTTTTCCTTCCAGGATCGCCTCTGTGGCCTTTGTGATGGCGATCTCACAAAGTTCGCCCATATGGATCAGCTGTTCTTTCAGAGAATCAAGCTGCATATCGAATTTGTTTCTCATTCTTAACCGAACCTCCCTGTAATATAATCTTCTGTTCTTTTGTCGGACGGGATAGAGAATAATTTTTCCGTATTATTGTACTCGATCATTTCTCCAAGCAGGAAGAACGCTGTGTTATCCGAAATACGCACTGCCTGCTGCATGTTATGTGTAACCATAACAATAGTATAATCTTTTTTGAGGTCTGCCGCAAGGTCTTCGATCTTAGACGTGGAGATCGGATCCAGCGCGGATGTCGGCTCATCCATAAGAAGCACTTCCGGCTCTACCGCCAATGCTCTTGCGATGCAAAGTCTCTGCTGCTGTCCGCCGGACATGCCAAGAGCACTTTTTTTCAATCTGTCTTTTACTTCATCCCAGATTGCCGCATTCCGAAGTGACTTCTCTACGATATCATCCAATTTGGATTTGGAATGGATACCGTGTGTACGAGGCCCGTAAGCAATATTGTCGTAAATGCTCATCGGGAACGGGTTCGGTTTCTGGAAAACCATCCCCACACGCTTTCTAAGCGTATTTACATCTGTTGACTTTGCATATATATCCTGCCCGTCCAGAAGGATTTTCCCCTGGATCCTGCATCCTTCCACAAGGTCATTCATTCTGTTAAGCGATTTCAAAAGCGTCGATTTTCCACATCCGCTCGGCCCAATGAATGCCGTGATCTTATTTGCCTCAATTTCCAGATTCACATTTTTCAGCGCCTGAAAACTGCCATAAAACAAATCCATGTCCTTTATATCAATTTTGCCCATCGTTATTTCCCCTTTGTAAGTTTTCTCGCAACAAATGCAGATAATGTGTTCATTCCGACTACCAGTATAAGCAGAATGACCGCAGTCGCGTATGCCTGATCCATATATAATCCTTCACTGGAAAGATTGTACATGTGAAGTGCAAGTGTACGTCCGGCATCCATCGGCGTCTTCGCCATATCAGGAACCGTACCAGATGTATACATCAGCGCAGCCGTCTCTCCCATGATACGCCCGATAGCAAGGATGACACCTGCCATGATACCTGGAATTGCGGACGGCAGTACAATTCGGAAAATGGTACGCAGTTTGCCTGCCCCAAGTCCAAAACTTCCTTCCCGGTATGTATCCGGAACAGACTTCAACGCTTCTTCTGTCGTTCTCATGATCAGCGGAAGGATCATGATAGACATAGTAAATGCACCTGCCAAGATCGAGTATCCCCATCCAAGAGCTGTAACGAAAAACAACATACCGAACAAACCATATACGATGGACGGAATACCGGAAAGCGTCTCTGTAGTAAGACGGATCAGGCCGATAAAACGGTTTCCTTTTTTCGCATATTCCACAAGAAAGATAGCAGAAAAAATACCAAAAGGTACTGCAATGATCAGAGAAAGCAGTGTCATAATAACTGTATTGATAAGTGCCGGCATCAGCGATGCATTTTCAGTCGTGTATTCCAATGCAAAAAGTTCCGGTTTAATGTGCGGAAGTCCATTGATCAGAATATAGGCCAGCAGGAATAAAAGCACAACAAACGTAATGACTGCGGCTGCATACACAAGTATTTTCAGTATGATGCTTTCTATTTTTCTTCCCTTAGTCATTGTCATTCCTCCTGTTTAACAAGGATACACAGAGATTGATGATAAGGATGAACACAAAGAGTACAACAGCTGTTGCGATCAACGCTTCTCTGTGAAGATCCGCTGCATATCCCATTTCCATAACAATATTAGTCGTCATCGTACGAAGTCCGCGGAAAATACCCTGCGGCATCTGCGGCTGGTTGCCGGCTACCATGATAACAGCCATTGTCTCTCCAATAGCACGGCCGATTCCAAGCACGACTCCGGCGATCACACCAGACTTTGCCGCTGGAATCACAATACGGAAGATTGTTCGCTCCTTTGTAGCACCAAGTGCAAGAGAACCTTCATAATACTGTTCCGGCACACTTCTCATATTGGATTCTGTCACTCCGATGATAGTCGGAAGAATCATAATCCCAAGGATGATAGACGCAGCCAGCATACTGTTCCCACCATTTCCTCGAATGCCGTGTGTGTTAATATAGTCACGAACAAGAGGTACAATGACAACGAGCCCGAAAAATCCGTAAACAACAGACGGAATCCCGGCCAGAAGTTCCGTGGCGGATTTTAATACCGGATAGATCTTCTTCGGACAATAATGAGCCATAAATACAGATGTAAAAATACCAATCGGAACGCCAATTATGATTGCTCCGGCTGTGACATAAATACTTCCCAGTATAAATGGGAGAATACCGTATATATTATTGCCCGGTCTCCATGTCTGTCCTGTCAGAAAATCAAGAAAACCGATCTCTTTCATTGCCGGAATACCATTTGCA
>DXCD01000167.1 GCA_019116185.1 Candidatus Mediterraneibacter stercorigallinarum | reverse complement strand
GGAGTCTTCTTCACATTTTCCAATCTGCATTTTCCGATATTGCATGAGGGGGAGGAAAGAGGTATAATCAACCTATCTGCATTTCCGAAAACTCGGAATGTAAAGAGGGGGCAGAAAGGAACGACACGGATGCCGGATGAAGAAAAACGTGAAAAAAGGAATATGGATAGTGGGCAGGGTGAAAATACCGGTAACAGCCAAACAGAAAGCCGGCTGCACCGGAGCGGATATTACATAAACCAGCCCGCATTTGGAAAGAACCGGACATCATGGGTGAAGCAGCAGTTCGGTAAGAGTATTGCGGTCTTTTTGGCGGCAGCAGCATGCATATTACTGTATTTTCTGCTATTGAGGGTAGATCAGGTATCTGGGATTGCGGGGAAGATCATTTCCGTATCAAAACCGATTATTTACGGACTTGCCATCGCATACCTTCTGAATCCGATCGTGAAAGGCGTGGACAGGCGGCTTCTCCCGTTTCTGGAGAGAAAGTTCCCGAAAATGAAGAAAAAGCAGCAGCTCTCAAGATCTGTAGGAATTTTTATTTCTATTGTTTTCCTTCTCGCTGTGATCGTTGCGCTTTTTAACATGATGATTCCGGAGCTGTATCGTAGTATCCGGGACATGATTATGAATGTACCGAGTCAGATGGAGCGGTTTGCACAGTCTTTCAGCGAGATGAACAAGAACGATACAACACTTAACAGGATTCTTACAAGTACCATGACAGAGGTGGCGGATTTTATCCAGAACTGGATGCGTACGGATCTGCTGACAAGAGTGAACGACCTGATGTCCGGTCTGACAGCAGGCGTAATCAATGTGCTGACGGAGTTTATGAATATTATTATCGGGATGATCGTGTCCGCTTATGTGCTGTTCAGCAAGGAGAAATTCTCCAGACAGTGTAAAAAGCTGACTTATGCGGTTTTTAAGCCGTCCCATGCAAATATGATCCTGCACCTGACGATCAAGAGCAATGAGATTTTCGGCGGTTTTATCATCGGGAAGATCATTGATTCCGCGATCATCGGAGTGCTCTGCTTTATCGGGCTGTCGATCCTGGATATGCCGTATACCATGCTGGTCAGCGTGGTCGTGGGGGTGACGAATGTGATCCCGTTTTTCGGGCCATATATCGGCGCTATACCGAGCGCGGTGCTCATCCTCCTGACAGATCCGAGGATGGGAATTTATTTCATTATTTTTATCATCGCGCTTCAGCAGTTTGACGGCAATGTGCTTGGACCGAAGATTCTGGGAGATACGACCGGGCTGTCTGCGTTCTGGGTCGTCTTCTCCATCCTGATCGCGGGCGGGCTTTTCGGCATCCCGGGAATGATACTGGGGGTGCCTGCATTTGCGGTGATCTATTATATTGTGAAAATGCTCGTGGACAATAAACTGAAAAAAAGGAAGCTTCCAACGGATACAGATTCCTATGATGAATACAGCTATGTGGAGACAGACGGAACCTATATCCATGCGGAGAAAAATATATTAAAAGAAGAGGGGGAAATGAACCATGCCGATTCGAGTACAGAATGATCTTCCTGTAAAGGAGATCCTGGAACAGGAAAATATATTTGTGATGGACGAATACCGCGCGGCACACCAGGATATCCGTCCCTTAAGCATCGGGCTTTTGAACCTGATGCCTTTGAAGGAGGACACAGAGCTCCAGATCCTGCGGTCGCTGTCTAACACTCCGATCCAGGTGGATGTGACCTTTGTCCGCATGACAAGCCATGTGTCAAAAAACACATCGACCAGCCATATTTACAAATTCTATGAGCCTTTTGAGAGTATCCGGGATAAGCGCTTTGACGGATTCATCATCACAGGAGCGCCTGTGGAGCAGATGCCGTTTGAGGAAGTAGACTACTGGGAAGAACTGGTTAAGATCATGGAGTGGACCAAGACAAATGTCACCTCCACCCTGCATCTGTGCTGGGGCGCCCAGGCGGGGATTTATTATCACTATGGGATCAATAAAGCTCCCCTTCCGAAGAAACTTTCCGGCGTGTACCGTCATCGGGTGAGAAACCGGAAGATCCCGCTTGTGAGAGGATTCGACGACGTGTTTATGGCGCCTCATTCCCGGCATACAGAAGTGCCGCAGGAGCTCCTGGAAGCGGACGAGAGAATTACCGTGCTTGCAGATTCGCGCCAGGCGGGAGTGTTCCTGTGCATGGCAAAAGAGGGAAGGCAGATATTTGTCATGGGTCACCCGGAATATGACCGGATGACTCTGGATTCGGAATATAAGAGAGACATGGGAAGAGGATTAAACCCGCAGATCCCGGAGAATTATTATCCGGATGATGATCCGGAGAACAAGCCGGTGCTCACGTGGAGGTCCCATGCGAACAACCTGTATACAAACTGGGTAAATTATTACGTATATCAGGAGACGCCGTATGACCTTTACGGAGAGAACAAGGGATAATGGCAGTTCCGGCGGAGGGACATATGAAGTTTTTATTTGCATCGGATTCATTTAAGGGAACGCTTTCCTCCAGGCGCACGGCAGAGCTGCTCACTTTGGCGGCACAGGAGGTCTTTCCCGGCTGCGAATGCAGCAGCATGGAGATGGCAGACGGAGGGGAAGGCACCACGGACGCAGTGATCGCGGCGGCAGGCGGCAGCAAGGTTACAGTGAATGTGCACGGACCGCTGCTGGAAAAGAGGCAGGCCTGCTACGGGAAGCTGGATGAGAAGACTGCGGTCATGGAGATGGCGGCGGCATCCGGGCTTACTTTAGTGCCGGATGATAAGAAAGATCCCCGCAAAACGACTTCTTATGGGACCGGCGAGTTGATAAAGGATGCTCTGGAAAAAGGTTTTACAGAGATATCCATCGCGATCGGCGGTTCTGCGACAAACGACGGCGGGATGGGCTGTATGATAGCCCTGGGCGTGCGCTTTCTCGATGAAAGAGGCAAAGAGCTTCCCGGATGCGGGGAAGATCTGATTCGGGTGCGGGATATCGATATATCCGGTCTGGATCAGAGGGTGAAGAACTGCACCTTTACTATAATGTGTGATGTGACGAATCCGCTTTGCGGAGAAAATGGCGCGACTCTTACTTATGGCAGCCAAAAAGGGGGAACCCCTGAGATACTGAAGGAACTGGAAACAGGAATGTGCAATTACCGGGACAGGCTGAGAGATCTGTCCGGCATAAATATGGACCAGGTTTCCGGCGCAGGCGCGGCAGGCGGTCTCGGAGCCGCTCTCATGGCCTTCCTGGGAGGGACGATAAAGTCCGGGATTGAGACGGTCCTGGATCTGACTGGTTTTGATGAAAAGCTGGAAGGCGTCTCCCTGGTTGTGACAGGAGAAGGACAGGCAGACTGGCAGTCCGTATCCGGCAAAGTCATGCAGGGAGTGGGGATGCGCTGCAAGGCATATGGAATCCCGGCTGCAGCCGTGGTAGGAAGCATGGGCAGGGGAGCGGAAGATATTTTCGCTTATGGAATCGATTCGATGATAACCACAGTGAATGGGATAATGGAACTGCCCGAAGCGTTGGATCGGGCGGAAGAACTGTATCTGGGAGCAGCAAGGAGGCTGTTTCGTATGCTGCGTGCCGGATCTGTTATGAAGCAATAGCAAAAGAGGAGGAAGATAAAAGTGGACAGCAGTCATTTTTCGACTTTGATCAATGATTTTAAGCCCGGGATATTCGGCGCTTTAAATGAAAAGAAAGAGCAGCTTCTGCGCGCTGGGAAAACAGTGTATAACCTTTCGGTCGGAACGCCGGATTTTCAGCCGGCGCCCCATGTGATGAAGGCGATGCAGGATGCCTGCGGGAAGGCGGAGAACTATAAGTATTCCCTGGCAGACCTTCCGGAACTTCTGGAGGCAGTGCAGTACCGGTATGAGAAGCGTTTTGGCGTGCATGTGGCGACAGATGAGATAATGTCCGTCTATGGGTCACAGGAGGCGATGGCGCATATCGGTTTGGTATTCTGTGACCCGGGGGATGTGATCCTGGTGCCGGATCCCGGATACCCTATGTTTGAGATGAGCGGGATCATGGCAAAGGCGGATGTGCAGTATTATACAATAGAAGAGAAGAACGGCTATCTGCCGGATCTGGACAGCATCCCCGAAGAAACGTTAGAACGAACAAAGTATATGATGGTTTCATACCCGCTGAATCCGGTCTGTGTCTGCGCGCCGGACGAGTTTTACGAAAAGCTGATCGCATTCGCCAAAGAGCATGATATTATCATTATACATGACAATGCGTATTCGGATATTATATTTACAGAGAAGCCGGGCAGGTCCTTCCTTTCATTTGAAGGGGCAAAGGATGTGGGAGTGGAGTTTTATTCTCTGTCCAAATCCTACAATCTGACAGGGGCAAGGATCTCTTTTGTAGTGGGAAATAAAGATGTTATCAGCCGGTTCCGTCTGCTGCGCTCACAGATTGATTACGGGATCTTCTATCCGGTGCAGTATGCGGCGATCGCGGCGCTGACCGGACCGGATGATTTTATTGAGGAACAGCGGCAGCAGTATGCGGCGCGGTGCAGGGCTCTGTGCGGCGGTCTTCGCAGGATCGGCTGGAATGTGCCGGACAGCCAGGGCACCATGTTCGTGTGGGCAAAGATTCCACAGGGTTATGAGTCGTCCGCAGATTTCTGCATGAAGCTGATGGAGAAGACCGGAGTGATCGTGACGCCGGGAAGCGCTTTCGGAAAAGGCGGGGAAGGCTATGTCAGGATGGCTCTCGTGGTGGACGAAAAAATGATCGAAGAGATTATCCGGGTGCTGGACGAGTCCGGAATATTCTGCCAGTGAATAAGGAGAGAATGAATGAAGAGAATAGCAAAATTTGAAAAGGTAAGCATAGAGCAGTTCCGGGAGGGGTGGACAGACACCTTCGGAGCAGCAGAAGAAACCAGGATCCGTGAAATATATGCCGGGATCAAACTTCCAAAACGCGCCACGGCAGGCAGCGCGGGATATGATTTCTTCGCTCCGGTAACTCTGAAACTTGCGCCGGGGGAGACCGTGAAAGTCCCGACAGGCATCCGGGCATGGATGGAGCCGGAGTGGGTGCTCAAATGTTACCCGAGGAGCGGACTTGGATTTAAGTTCCGTCTTCAGCTTAACAATACAGTCGGGATCATTGACAGCGATTATTATTATTCTGACAATGAAGGACATATCTTTGCCAAGATCACCAATGACACCAATGAAGGGAAAACTGTGGAGATCAAGGCTGGGGAGGGATTCATGCAGGGGATCTTCGTGGAGTACGGGATCACGCTGGATGATGATGTGACGGCAGTTCGTAACGGAGGATTCGGAAGCACGACAGCATAGAACTTACAGAAATGTAAGTCCCGGCGTTAAAAACGTAAGAAAATGTGATGGAAGAATACAGGCGGATTCTATATACTGTACCTGAGACATGGGAGAAGAGACCGCTGCTGCGGGGCGGCGGTGAAGAGTACGAAAGGCAGGAAACTATAGTATGAAATGGATCAAACGTCTGTGTTCTTTCATTTTTTTATGTATTCTGGTGGCCGGAGGAGTCCTTACTTACCAGGGATATACGGATTACAGGGAAGCGCTGGAGGCTAAGAGCGTGGAAGAGATGGCTGCAGAGATCGAGTCCATCGATAACTATACCACGCTGGATTCTCTGCCGCAGACGTATATTGACGCAGTATTGTCCGTGGAGGACAAGCGATTTTACAGCCATGTCGGAATCGATCCGATTGCAATAGGCAGAGCCCTGGTGAATGATATTAAGGCAGGGGCTTACGTGGAGGGCGGCAGCACCATCACACAGCAGCTTGCCAAAAACCAGTTTTTCACACAGGATAAAAAGATTGTGCGTAAAATTGCGGAGATGTTTATGGCGTTTAAGATCGAATCTGTGCTGGAGAAGGATAAAATACTTGAACTGTATGTGAATTCGATCTTTTTCGGTAATAATTATTATTGCGTGGGAGATGCCGCGGAAGGCTATTTCGGGAAAACGCCGTCAGAGATGAATTTTGATGAATGTACGCTGTTGGCGGGGATTCCCAACGCACCTACCAATTATAATCCGCAGGCAAGCCCTGAGCTGGCAAGACAGAGACAGGCGCAGGTGATCGAGAAGATGAAGAAGGCGGGATATCTTAAAGAAGAAACACAGGATGAGTAAATTCGGCTCATTTGCATAAACATGGAAGAACGGGGCAATCTAACCATAGAAAATAATGCTGACTCCCGGCAGAGAAGGAGGAATAAATTCTATGGTGGAGAAGAACAGTAAAAAGCTCAGCGTTTCCTTTGAAGACAATATAAGATATATGAACGAGATCCTTCCGGTGAAAGAAAGCTTTGATATTATCCGGAGGGAAATGGAAATCGGGGGAAAGGCATCCGTGTTCTACTACATTGACGGCTTTATCAAAGACGAGGCAATGTTGAAGATCATGGATTCCTTTCTTTCTGTGTCTGAAAAGGATATGCCGGAGGATGCAGAAGACTTTATACAGAAAAATGTACCCTATATTGAGGTGGACATACTGGAAGATTTTGACCAGGTCATTAGAAATGTCCTCTCAGGGCCGGCGGTTCTTTTTATTGACGGTTACAAAGAATGTATTGCGATTGACTGCCGCACCTATCCTGCACGAGGCGTGGAAGAACCGGATAAAGACCGGTCTCTGCGCGGGTCAAGGGATGGTTTCGTGGAGACGATCGTATTCAATACAGCCCTCATGCGCAGGAGGATCCGTGACCCGCATCTTGTGATGGAGATGACAGAGGTGGGACAGGCGTCGCGTACAGATATCGCCATCTGTTATATGCAGGACCGGGTAGACAATGAACTTCTGAAAAATCTCAAAAATCGGATCGAGAGCCTTCAAGTGGATGATCTGAGAATGAATCAGCAGAGCCTTGCAGAGTCGCTATTCAAGCGCAAGTGGTTCAATCCGTTCCCAAAGTTTAAGTTCACAGAGCGCCCGGATACGGCTGCCGCATGTCTTCTGGAAGGTAAGGTGGTGATCCTGGTGGACAATTCGCCTTCAGCCATGATCCTGCCCACATCCATACTTGATATGATCGAGGAGGCAAATGATTATTATTTCCCAACAGTGACAGCTGTGTATCTGAAGGTGACAAGGACACTGATCACCATTGCCACTGTTTTTTTTACACCGCTTTATCTTCTGTTCATGCAGAACGAAGAGTGGCTGCCCCGGGCTTTTGACTTTGTTGCAGTTCAGGACACAGTGAATATCCCTCTGATCTTTCAGTTCCTTCTTCTGGAATTGTCAATAGATGGTCTGCGGCTGGCCGCCATGAATACGCCGACCATGCTGAGTACGCCTTTAAGTGTGATCGCAGGCATTGTTATGGGAGAATTCTCCGTACAGTCAGGGTGGTTTAATTCCGAAGTCATGCTGTATATGGCGTTTGTTGCTGTTGCAAATTACACCCAGCCAAACTTTGAACTTGGTTATGCACTGAAATTTATGCGCCTGATGCTTCTTATCCTTACCGGGGTATTTGACTTATATGGATTTATTATCGGGTGTATTCTTGTACTGTGCTTTCTTATTTTTAATAAAACACTCTCAGGCCGAAATTATGTGAATGTTAAACTCAATTAGTATCCTGAAAATTTCAGGTTATATTACCATTGGACTATTCCCGGCGGCGCGTCTCTTCATTTGTGCTGACCGGGAACACTTTATAAGGAAAGAAAATTATACAAACTCTCCAATGTGTAAAAAATTTTGCCTAACGTATAAAAAAGTGATATGATAGTTAAAGATGAATCTGCCGATAGAGAGAGCGGATATATTTTCAGGAGGATATGAAAATGAGAGATTATGTAATCACAGTGAACAGTACAGTGGATCTGCCGAAGGAATGGCTGGAAGAAAGGCACGTTCCCGTGATTCCGCTGAAATATACGATAGACGGGGAGACATATACGGATATGGAAGGCCTTACGGCGAAAGAATTCTTTACAAAGCTCAGGGAAGGCAAGATGTCCGTCACTTCCCAGGTAAATCCGGAAGAAGCAGCGCATCTGTTAGAACCTTACGTCAAAGAAGGAAAAGACATCCTTCATCTCGGATTCTCCTCAGGTTTAAGCGGAACGCTGAACAGTATGCGGATTGCAGGACAGATGCTGGAAGAGAAATATCCGGAGGCTAAAGTCATTGTGATTGATACTTTGTGCGCCTGCCTCGGGGAAGGGCTTCTGCTATATAAAGCTCTCCAGGAAAAAGCGAAGGGAAGAACCATTGATGAAGCAGCGCAGTGGGTAGAAGAGAATAAACTTCATATCTGCCATGATGTCACAGTGGATGATCTGAACCATCTGCACAGAGGCGGCCGAGTGTCCAAAACAACAGCAGTGCTCGGCACACTTGTACAGATCAAGCCCATCATACATATGGATGATAACGGGAAACTTCAGGTGATCGGCAAAGAGAGGGGAAGAAAGAAATCCCTTAATAAGATCGTGGATATGGCAGCAGAGCAGGCGAAAGGATGGGATAATGACATTATTATGATCACCCACGGAGACTGCATTGAAGATGCAGAGTATGTGGCAAAGCTCGTCCGGGAGAAGATGGGCATTGATAATATCCTGATCAACAATATCGGGACCGTGATCGGCAGCCATACAGGACCGGGAGTGGTGGCAGTGTTCTGTATGGGCAATAAGAGGTAAATCTGGATTTGCCGGGGAGACGGCCGATGGAGATAACGTCCGAAAACCGTAGTTGATTTTAAGACGTATTCGTAGCGGACCGGGGTGTGGTTCCGGCTCCGTTCCACGATTTGAGAAAAACTACAAAGGAAGGAAACAAGGCTAAAAGCAATTGCCACGCGGACGATTCGGCTGCGCCTCAGGCATC
>DXCD01000166.1 GCA_019116185.1 Candidatus Mediterraneibacter stercorigallinarum | reverse complement strand
TTCTCAAGGATAAAATAATCATGATATGCTTTTTTATTGTTGGCGATCAATTTTGTCTCTGCCTTTGCCATGCCTCTCTCCTCAATCTATGATCTCAAAATTCACTGTCCTCTGCCATTTATCCGCATCTGTCACGCGCACTCTGACAGCCTGTCCGAGTTTGTAAGTCTTCCGTGTATGTTCTCCAACCAGCTCATAACTCTGCTCAACGAATTCATAATGGTCATCCTGCATATCCGCCACATGCACAAGCCCTTCCACTGTATTGGGAAGCTCTACATATACGCCCCACCGGGTCACGCCTGAGATTATGCCCTCATACTCTTCTCCAATGCGCGCTCTCATATATTCTGCCTTTTTCAGCTTCACGACCTCCCGCTCCGCCTCCTCTGCAGTCCTTTCCCTGGTACTGCATTGCACTGCTGTCTTTGGGAGAATCTCCGCATAATGCATGGTTCTTTCTTCGTTCAGCCTTCCTCGCAGATTCTCTTTTATGATCCTGTGGATCTGGAGGTCCGGATATCTTCGGATCGGCGAAGTAAAGTGTGTATAATACTTCGCAGCCAGCCCGAAATGTCCTGTATTCTCTGTAGAATAGCGTGCCTGTTTCATGGAGCGCAGCGCCAGGCGGCTGATGAGCGCCTCTTCCGGCGTGCCGTCCACCTTCCCGAGAAGCTTCTGGATCTCCTTTGGGCGCACCTCATTGCGCACATGAATATGATACCCGAAATTATTAATAAATGCTGACAGCTGCCGGATCTTCTCTTCATCCGGCGTATCATGGGTTCGGTAAAGGAAGGGCACATCCAGCCAAAAATATTCTTCCGCTACCGTTTCATTCGCCATAAGCATAAAATCTTCTATAATCTTAGTCGCAGCATTTCTCTCATAAGGCCGGATCTCCACCGGTCTTCCCGCTTCGTCCAGCACGATCTTTGTCTCCGGAAAATCAAAATCAATGGATCCTCTTCTGCCCCTTCGCTCTCTTAAAATATCTGACAGCTCTTTCATCTGCCTGATCATGGGGACAACTTCTTCATATTCCCGGATGACCGCCTCGTCTCCGTCCAGTATTTTCGCTACTCCGTTATAGCTCATCCTCCTGTCCACGCAGATCACCGTCTCAGCGATCTCATGATCCAGCATCTCCCCTGACGGGCTGATCGTCATGATACAGGAAAGGGCCAGCCTGTCCTCTCCTGCATTCAGGGAACAGATCCCGTTTGACAGCACATGCGGGAGCATCGGGATCACCCGGTCCGCAAGGTAAACGCTCGTCCCCCTCTCAAAAGCCTCTTTGTCCAGAGCGCTTCGCTCCTGTACATAATTCGCCACATCTGCAATATGCACACCCAGCCGATAATTCCCGCCTTCTCTGGTAAGCGACACAGCATCGTCCAAGTCCTTTGCATCTTCCCCGTCTATGGTGACCATCTGCCAGCCACGGAGGTCCTTCCTGCCCGCGCGGTCTGCTTCAGTGACAGGCTTTCCCACGCGCGCTGCCTGGTTGAGCACTTTCTCCGGAAATTCTGTTTTTATCCCCATGTCCATCACAATAGAGAGAATGTCTGTCCCGGGATCATTGATATGTCCTATAATCTCGGCAACTCTGCCTTCCGGCTTCATATGCTCTCCGCCGTAGGATAGCAGTTCCACCACGACCTTATGCCCTGTCATGGCTCCCGCATCCTTCCCTGACGGGATATAAATATCATTCAGGTATCTCTGATTATCCGGGCGCACAAATCCAAAGTCCCTGCATTTTTCATACAGGCCGACTATATGTGTCACACTGTGGGAGACAACCCGTACAATCTTTCCCTCCCTGCGTCGTCCGGAAGGCGCGGCTGTAATAATAAACTCCACCTCATCCCCCTGAAATGCGCCGCAGAGATTGTCCTCAGAAATAAATACGTCATCTCCGCCGGCCTCGGGCGATACAAAGCCGAACCCCCTTGCATTTGCCTGAAACATACCTTTCAAATGTTCCGCATGCCCTCTGCTGTATTTGCCCCTTTTCGAGAGGGTGATCTTCCCCTCCTCCACCAAAGAGTCCAAGACCTTTTTCAGCTCGTCTCTCTGTTCTCTCGGGATCTGAAGAACAGCCGCGATCTCTTTGATCTTCATCGGTACATACACATCATCACTGATAAAATCAAGTATGACCTTCTTGCGCTTCTCAAATGTCTGATCCATAGTTTTTCTCCCCGCTGCATGCGCTTCACACATCCGTACAGCCGCATGCTCCAATCTGCCCGAGGGCTTATTATTCCACTGAAAAAACTTATCCATAAAAATAATATAAGCACCCTATACCATTATAGAGTGCTTACGTTAATCATTATCTTCTGATATAGTACTTTTCATACTAATTAAAGATTCCCAGATTGAGTACGACTGCCAGTATGATAAAGAGCGCCGCAACTACTCTGGTGACTTTTACAAGGGTTCCTTCCATGGAGCGCCCTTTATTGTGTCCCCAGTATGTATCCGCTGCCCCGCTGATCGTACCGAGCCCTGCTGACTTGCCTTCCTGCAGCAGAATGATCGCGGCTAACGCAATACAGTCTATAACAAAAATGATCGTTAGAACAATCTTTAAAACATCCATTTTTACACCTCCTGCGGATAAACCACAATTATTCTATCACACACGCCTGTATTTTGCAAGACAAAATCAGCCAATTTTTATTAGCATATCTTCTAAAAGTTACTTTTCACAGTAACTCTAAAAGATCCCAAATATTTTCTCTTTGAAAGCTCCGTACAGTGTTTCATAATCCGTATACTGAATCCTGCTGTCTTTAAATCTGTTTCCCCACTCGTCTCTCAGATGATCTGCGATCAGTACGGCATCCTCATGCTCTGTGAGCAGGATTGCAGGAAAAACATAATAGATCATAAAGAAGTTCAGGTCCATCTGCAAAGTTCCTTTTATTTTGCCGTTTTTCGGAGATGCATATATCTTCTCCACCTGATCCACAAATGTCTTCGCAATATCGCCGGCAGTTTCCTCTTTATTGTCAGCATTGCCCGTCAAATCTGTCATTTTCCTGAAATAATTTCCGTGCTCTTCCAGAAACTTCTCCATATTCGCCTTATAAGATGCCTTTTTAAGCTTCTTCATCATCGGCTTCATGTCTTGAAAAACGATCTCCACATGATCCAGCATATCAAGTCCTCCGTCTGTTATTTAATCAATCTGTAACTACGCCCTTCTGAAGCATGATGTTCGCATAAAGCGCTGACTCGCCCGTGGCAATGATCGCATATACCTTCTTTGCCTCTTCATAGAATGCAAATCGTTCGATTTGTCCTACAACCGCGTCTCCTCTGTTATCATACTTGCGGATAATCTCCTTGTATGTATCCCAGATCGGCGTCTCTACATCATCACCAGGCATTACCTCCATCAAGTTTACCGGATGTTCTACGTATGTATCAAGCGGGAATACCTGAAGAATCGCATCCAGCAGCTCCGGCACTCCGTGTCCGTCGCAGCGGATCACAATCGCGTCCTTTCCCATTGATTCAGCCGGAAAATTCCCGTCAGAAATAACCAGCCTGTCACTGTGTCCCATCTCGGCAAGCACCATCAAAAGTTCAGGTGAAAGTATTTTCGGAATTCCTTTTAACATTTTGTATCCTCCTCATTATAATATTTTTTCTTTTAAAAAGGAACCGGGAATATCCCGATTCCTTTTTCAGATCTGTCTTCCGCAGACTTCACTTTCTGCACGTTTTGGTTTTTCAATTTCTGATTAGTCGTACAGGTTCGGAGCGATGTCCTCTTCTTCCATGTTGTCAGCGTCATACCAGTAGCTGTCTGTTGTGATATCGGATACTTCTTTACCTTCGCAGTATTCGTACAGAGTCTTGATTGCAAGGTTACCCTGATCAACCGGAGCCTGTGTAACCGCACCGATAAGTGTTCCGTCAGCAACAGCCGCCTTCAGTGTTGCACCAGCGTCAAATCCTACACCAACGATACCTTCGTCCGGAGTAGCAGCAAGTACGCTTAAGTTCTGGTTAGCTGTGAGGACACCCTCAGCTGTAACCTGGTTGGAACCGAAGATCGCGATCGTATCTTCTTTGTTCATGATGTTGGAAGCCTCTGTAGCGGACAGCTCAACTGTTGTCTGAGCCGGTACAGCTACCTCGATGATAACATCAGCTGTAGCCTCATCGCCATTGTTCTCTACAAGATCAACATAGTACTGGTTTCCGATAACTGCTACTGTCTTTCCGTCAGCCTCGATGAGCTCTTTCATCTTGTTGATGAATCCCATTCCACGTCCGGTAATGTTAGCAGATGTAGCATCCTGGTTAACCTCGCCGATTCTTACCTGCTCTGTTGCATTTGCGATCGCATCCTTGATCACCGGATACATATTCTCAGCTGCAACTGCACCTGCAGACTCATTGTCTGTAACAACTGTAGCGATTACAGATCCTTCCGGAGCATTCGGAACTCCTGTATCGAAGCATACAACCGGGATGTCAGCGTCGAGCGCATCCTGAAGAGCTTCGAGCACAGAGTTCTGGTCGCACGCTGCAAGAGCAATACCATCCGGATTCTGGCTGATCGCGTTGTTCAGCATGTTAACCTGATCAGCGATATCAGACTCAGCGTTCGGTCCTGTTGTGTTTGTTGTAACACCGAATTCTTCCTCAGCAGCCTCGATTCCCTGGATAGCTGCCTGCCAGTATGTGGACTGGAAGCTCTTAACTACAACTTCGAAATGATAACCGCCGCCTTCGCCGCCTTCGTTCTCAGCATTTTGTCCATCATCGCTGTTTCCGCATCCAGCTACTAATCCAGCCACCATACATCCGCCAAGTAACACTGCTAAAACTTTCTTTTTCATATTTCATATCCTCCTGAAATAAATTTTTCCGGCCATGTTCGGAGATCTGATTCACCGCGGCATGAAAAACATTCCCGAATACCGTGCACATATCCTCTCAGTCTGTCTCTGCCTGCGCCCCGCAGTCTCCAAGGCATGACCTGCCTCTTACTTATATAGTAACAGCCGGCAGTTCGTCCTTTTCTATCCGAGATCCTCTCCCGGCTGTTATCTATCCTGATGATTTAATATGTAATTGTCTTTTTAATTTCCTTCTTTTTTCCTCTTCAGGATATCGATCAGTACGGCTATGATCAACACAATACCTGTGATGATCTGCTGCCAGTTAGCTGTCAGTCCGATAAACGGAAGTCCTGTCTTCAGCAGACAGATCACGAAGACTCCGATCAGTGTGCCTGTCACGCTTCCGACAGCACCTGTCATGGAAACGCCTCCGACGATCGCGCCTCCGATCGCATCCATCTCGAATCCGGCGCCGCTTCCCGGCTGTACCGTCGCAAAGATCGCAGAATACGCGATTGACGCAAGACCTGCAAATAATCCGCAGATCACATACGCCATAACATGATAAAATTTAACATTGACACCGGAAAGCCTTGTCGCTTCCTTATTGCTTCCGATCGCTCTCGTGTAGCGTCCCATCTTTGTATGATTCAGCACAAAACTCATAATGATCACAAGAAGAATGATCCACAGGAATCCGATCGGAATATTCTGGTCAGCCATCTTAATCTTAAAGATGCTTCTGAACCAGCCGCCCGGAGCTGTCGCTGTTGGCCACGGAATACCGTATCCGCCTACTACCATAGCTCCGAATCCGCGGGTAATCATACAGGTACAGAGCGTTGCCAGGAATGGAGGCAGATCCATCAAGGCTACCAAACATCCGTTGATCACTCCGAAAACCATTCCCAACAGGACTGATACCAGCATACCGGCTAATACCGGCCAATCCTGGTGTACGACCAGATATCCGCCGATCAGCGAATAGCAGACCAATCCGGTTCCGATCGAAAGGTCAACCCCTCCCGTCAGCAACGGAAATGTAACACCGATCGCCATCAAAGCGATATAGTAGGAATAATCCAGAATACTTACTACTGTTGTATATTTTCTAAATCCCGGGCTCATTGCACAGAAGAAGATAAACATTACAATGACAATGATAAGGACGATGAATTTCTGCCCCCCCATCCTGTCAATGAACGACTTGTTCGTGCCGGCCGTTTTACTTGCTGTTTTATTTGCCATCACGCTTTCCTCCCTAATTTATCTCTCTCGTAGCCATGTTCATGATATTTTCCTGTGTAGCTTCGGAAATATCCAGCTCACCGGTCTTCTTACCCTCACACATAACGACGATCCTGTCGCTCATACGT
>DXCD01000165.1 GCA_019116185.1 Candidatus Mediterraneibacter stercorigallinarum | reverse complement strand
AAGATGAGATATCCCATAACGTCAAGTTAGTAAGACCCCTTGAAGACGACGAGGTAGATAGGGCAGAGGTGGAAGTGCGGTAACGCATGGAGCTGACTGTTACTAATAGGTCGAGGGCATAACCAAAGCGGGAATAGGCATGTCGCTGCTTAGCGCCTGTATTTTAGGCGGTTAGCATGGACGGTACCCGGAAGGGTAAAGATGGATGATTGATTCTTTGTATGTAGTTTTGAAGGTATACGGACAATTAAGCTGGAATGAGAGGGAACACCTGAGAGAGTAATCTTTCGGGTGTTTTTTTCGTGTTGTTTACGGTCAGTCGTTTTGATATAATTTGACATATATGGAGGAACGAGAATATGGGATTTCAGGATGAAAAGCTGTGGACAACACTGAAGATAAAAGCACAGGAGGAACAAGAACGCTGCGGGGAACGGGAAAACTCAGAAAAATATCTGACAGTGGTTGCAGATATTTGCCAGTATGGCGTGGACCGTGCAAAAACGATCAGAGATACATTTCCGTTTTATACCCTGCATGATGAAGTACACATCTGTAATGTCATGCGTCTGATGGCAGAACTGCTGGGTGATAAGATCAGCCTGCTGACCCGGGATGAAGCGGCCTTGCTGGCGATGGCGGCGTGTTGTCACGATATCGGCATGAGTTATACCGAGAGCGAAAAGAAAGAACTGCTTAATAACAAAGATACCATAAGACTTTATTTGGATAAGAATCCTTCTGAATACATGAAAGCATATGCCGGAGGAAGGGAAGAGCCGGAACTTACGGATGAAATAAAGATGAATTTCTTCCGCAGTATTCATCACAAAAGAAGCAGGGAACTGCTGCAGAAAAAAGAATGGGGCAGAGCTCTGAGAGGAAGAATTGACAGAGAGGATCTGATCCGGGTATGCAGGAGTCATGGTGAAGAGGTCAGAGAGCTCGCTGATATGGATCCGGTGCATTCTTTGGACCGGAGATTCTGCGCGATTCTGCTCCGCCTTGCGGATATTCTTGATTTTGATGACAGCCGGGCGCCTCAGGCAATCTATGAATATAATGAATTTGACGAGAAAACCTCATACAGCGAACAGTTCAGTGCCGAGGAATGGGATAAGCATCTTTCCTCATCCGGATTTCGGTTTGAAAGTGCGGAGGACCGATCTTATCCATACCCACTGGACTACACGGCAGAATGCCATTCAATAAAGATTGAGCAGAAAATAAAATGCTACCTGGACTGGGTGGACCGGGAACTGAATGACTGCAGCACAATACTCCGCAGATTTGCCGGAAGGTGGAATAATTTTGTACTCCCGGCAAAGGTAGAACGCAATATTCTGTCGGAGGGATATTTATCCGGTCAGTATCATATTACACTTGATCAGGACCAGGTGATGGAACTATTTGTCGGAGAGAACCTGTACAGCGATCCGGCGGTATTTGTCAGGGAGCTGATCCAGAATGCGATCGATGCCGTCAGGACGAGAAAACAGCTTGACCATTCGCTGCCATCTGACTGGACGGGACAGATTAATATAAGGACATGGAGCGAGCGCGGATATCATTGGTTCCGTATCGAGGACAACGGGATCGGTATGACGGAGGACATCATCCGGAACTATTTCCTGAAAGTAGGCCGCTCCTACTATAATTCAGATGAATTCCGTCAGGAAAAGCACCGGTGTAAAGCAGATCCTGACTATACCCCTGTGAGCCGGTTCGGAATCGGAATTCTCTCCTGCTTTATGGGAGATAAGAAAACCAATCAGGTTGAAGTGAGCACCAAGCATTTCAGTGAAAATGGAATTTACTATCCGGCGCTGCGACTGAGCATGTGCGGCATTAACGGGTATTATTATATGGCGGACCAGGAAAAGGGACATACGCCGGAACCCATGCAGGGAGTGACGGATGAAGAAAAGTCGCTCTATCGAAATGAACCGGGAACGGTCATTGCCGTCCGCACGAATCTCTATCAGACGGGAAAGTACAGAGGGTTCCGTGAGATTATCGATCAGTATGTCCTGTATCCTGAGGTGCCGATCCATTTTGAAAGCGCAGAGGAAGGCAGTTATGACTGCCCTACGGAGAAGGAGTTTATGGATGGGATTCATGGACTGAAGACAGCGGAAGGGACGGATGGAGAGGGTAGATTCGAATTTCTGCTCTCTGATGAGGATATGAAGAACCTGGAAAAGGAGGTACCCGGCCTGATCTGTAAGCAAAGACCCGGTGTAGTTATTCGGTGCGCGGCTTTGGATGATTATATGCAGTCTCCTTATCTGACGGGGGCAACCTTGTACGCTGAAACGATAGGGGAGTTTGAACCGTTGGAAGTAACCTTCGGAGAGATTCACACAAATTTGGAAGTTGGAATGAGTTTTAGCTTGGCATACAATCAGATTACCTGTGAAATTTCTTTCTATTTTCCAACGCTTCCCATGAATTTGTATCAATATTTAGATGAAATAGTAGAACAATATTTTCCTGGGATGAGTTATGAGAATTGGAGACTTGTAAATGGATTTTGCGATGGAAATATGAATGAAAACATGGATCCAAATGAC
>DXCD01000164.1 GCA_019116185.1 Candidatus Mediterraneibacter stercorigallinarum | reverse complement strand
TGAACTTGCAGATATTGAATAATTGTGGTTAATATGGCTGTATACAATGACAGGGACAGAGCACGGAAAAAAGACCGTGAACTGTCCCTGTCTGCGTGTTGGTATCCTTTATGCTTTTATATACCGCGTATTCCGGCCCTGACCAATTCGTTTAATACTTCCGCTTTTTACCATGGCCCCTAATACAGCCTCCACCGTAGTAGGGCTGACATCAGGCAGGATTTGGCAGATATCAGCTTTGGAGATCGGGGTAAGGCTGTTCAGTACCGTGGCCTCTACACGCGCTTTTTTGGTGATTTTCTTTCCGTGGACAACGGCAAAGCGTTTATCCAGTTCCTTGTAGCACATGTACAGCATGGAAAGGAAATTCTCTATAAATGGAAAGTAGCTGTTCTCATTCTCCGCCCAACCCTCGGAAGACTGCTGCAGGGCATCATAGTAGTAAGCTTTATAGTTGTTGATCTGTTCCTCGAAGGAAACATATTTTCCAGCGTCGTAACCATTCTTATAAAGAAGAAGCAGAGAGAGGAGCCGCGACATTCTGCCGTTGCCATCCCGGAAGGGATGGATACAGAGAAAATCAAGAATTACACAGGGAATAAGCAAAAGCTGGTTGATGTTTGCGTCGTTTCTGGCCGCCAGATAAGCTAATTCCAGTTGTTCCATCGCCTGGGGCGTTTCTGCTGCCAGAGTTGGACGGAACCGCACGCGCTGATGGCCTTGGGCATCCACCTCTAAAATAACATTATCAGCGGTTTTATACTGACCGCCATATTCGTATCCGGCAATGGGCATCATCATCTCGTGAAGCCGAAGAATGTCGCTCTGCCGGAAATCTATATGCTCATAGCCCAGATGAATGGCATTCAGTGCGTCCCTGTACCCGGCAATCTCTGACTCGTTGTGGTTTAAGGGGGCGCTGTTTTGGTTTACGATAGCGTTGATACGCTCATCACTGGTTACAATACCTTCGATAGCATTGGAACTTTTGACTGACTGCACCTTAGCGATAGATTCCAGTTCGGTAAAAACCTGTGCATACTCGTCCTTACGAACTCCTGCCATTGTTTTCAAGGAGGCAATACTGGAAGTCAGATTGACCAGGCGCGCCGGGAGCAGTCCATTGTTCAAAAAGGAATAATCAAATATTCTCATTGCATATCCTCCGTTCTTTTCTGCATATAATATTATCGTTTTATATGCAGATATTCAAGTTCGAAGGTGGATTTCCTGCATATTTTTTAAGAAATTATATGCAGATATTTATGACAACGGATATCAATCCGCTTTCTGTGCATAAATTTTCACCAGCTCCAGAGCTGTCTCGCACGCAGCGTCCATGCCTTCGACCGTAATGTGCTCATAAGGGCCGTGATAGCCATGGCCTCCGGTCCCCAGATTCGGACAGGGAAGCCCCTTGAAGCTTAACTGCGCCCCGTCCGTGCCGCCCCGGATTGGGAGGATGAGCGGCGTGACGCCTGCATTTTCGCAGGCTTTCTTCGCATTCTCGATCAGGTGCATGCAGCCGGAGATGATCTCGGCCATGTTGCGGTACTGATCTGTGATCGTGAGAGAGGCAGTGCCTCGCCCCCATTTCTGGTTGATCTTTTTCTCAATGGCGCGAAGTATCGTTTTCCGTTCCTCGAACTTTTCTGCGTCATGGTCGCGTATGATATAGCGGAGTACCGCGTGTCCTACGTCTCCCTTCATATCAGTCAGATGATAGAATCCTTCGTAGCCGTCCGTATTCCGGGGAGTTTCATCCTGCGGCAGCATGGAGTTGATCTCCATGGCAGCGAGGGCAGCATTTACCATGATGTCCTTAGAAGAGCCCGGGTGGACATTTACGCCATTGATCTGAAATTCGGCTTTGGCTGCATTGAAGTTTTCATACTGGATCTCCCCTTCTGTATCGCCGTCCAGTGTGTAGGCAAAATCAGCGCCGAATTCTTCCACATTAAAATGGGCGGCGCCCATCCCGATCTCCTCGTCAGGAGTGAATGCGATGGATACAGGCCCGTGAGGGATATTTTCGTCAAGGATGCGTTCGACCATGGTAACGATCTCCGCGATCCCTGCTTTGTCATCCGCGCCCAGAATCGTGGTGCCGTCGCTTGTGATTAAAGTACGTCCCTTGAGCTCTTTCAGATGGGGGAACATATCGGGCGACAAGATGCGTCCGCTTGTACCCAGGGCAAGATCCCTCCCATTGTAATCTTCGTGGATCTCTGCAATAATCCGGTGATCGCAGAAGTCAGACACTGTGTCCAGATGCGCGATGAAGCCGATCTTCGGACAGTCTTCATATCCCGGCGTGGGCGGAATATGGGCGTACAGATAGCATTGAGTGTCTATTTTAATGTCCTTGATCCCCATTGTGAAAAGCTCGCGGTAGAGATGATGCGCAAGCTCAAACTGACACGTGGAAGAAGGCACGGTCTGGCTCTCCTCATCGCTGGGAGTCCTGATTGCAATATATTTTAATAATCTTTCATATGGTCTCATTGAAATACACCTCTTTTTATAATGATTGAAAATACTTTTTGTGTCCTTGATATTATATCCATGATTCTTGGAACGAATTTATTGTAGCGTATGCCGGGAACATCTTCAAGAGCCTCTGTCCGGATGGTGTATACAATATTATTTGATATACCTTTTATTATTCTGACAATTT
>DXCD01000163.1 GCA_019116185.1 Candidatus Mediterraneibacter stercorigallinarum | reverse complement strand
TAGCCGTGCTTCCTGCCTTTCTAGACTTTCCCAGATTACGGATCAGGAACCGAAGCCACACATCCGCCCTCTGCGAATACGTCTTGAAAAACCCCCGCTGTTTCCGGATGATTTACTCCAGCAAAGGTTTCACGACAAATCCAGATTTAACATTCTCAAAGGTCACATTTTCGCAGTACTGCATATGTATCCCATCATCGGTTTCATCTCCCCCAGCGATCCGGATATCGCGGAATGCCACGTTCCTGAGGTGATATTCTTTTTCTTCGAATCCGCACAGCTCCATTGCTTCGCATGGTTCCATGCGTTCTTCCGTCTCGTTGAGCTTGCTGCGGGTGATGTCAATGTCGGTGAAACTGCAGTTCTCGAAGACAGGCGGATGCGGGCCTGCGATCCCGTCGTCATTGTATCCCACGGAATGGAAAAGCAGCCGAGCCACGATACAGTGCGCGGCATGGATATCTTTTACATAGCCGCCGCGTTTCCTGGTGGCTTTGATTTCGATCCCGTTTGCGGAGTTTTCCAAGTCGCAGTTCCAGATCTCTACATCACGGATGCCGCCTGACATCTCGCTTCCAAGGGCAAACCCGTGGCCGAACTCGCATTTGCAGTCAAAAATCCGGATGTGTTCGCAGGGTCTGTTGATGACATTGCCCTCCGGGTTTTTGCCCGCCTTGATAGCCACCGCGTCATCGCCTGTGTCAAAGGTGCATCCGAATATCGTGCAGTTTCTGGATGAATCCGGATCCCACCCGTCTCCGTTCCAGATATTCCGTGAATAAAAATGGCACCCGTATGTCACAACATTCTCCGAATAGATCATGTGCACATTCCAGCTGGCGCCATTTTTCAAAGTGATGCCGCTGATGGAAATATTCTTTGCATTGCAGATGTGGAGAAGCCGCGGGCGGACTCTGCCTGGAATGGTATCAGCGTTTTCATATTCCCGGATCTTGCTCCCCAGCTCTGCCAGATAGTCCTTCAGACGTTCTCTCTCTGCCTCAATGACCCGTTCTGCCAGAAGCCTTCCGCCGCCCTCGATGGTTCCGCTGCCGCGGATCACCACGTTATGGCTGGTGGCGCGTGCATTATGATCGATCTCTCCTAAATTGAGCAGTCCGCTCAGGCACTCCATCTCCGTTCCCTCGAAGCGGCTCCAGATCCGGGGCAGGTAATCATCCGGCTCTGCCGTGCCTTTCAGCACCGCGTCCTTATCAAGATACAGTTCCATATCGCTGTGCAGCCTCAGAGAACCCGTCATGAACGTCCCCGCAGGAAAATATACTGCCTGATCTGCCCTGCAGTCATCTATAGCGCGCTGGAGGGCTGCTGTATTAACAGTCTCCCCGTCTCCTTTTGCACAATAAGGCGCCTTCGTGACATCAATCCTTTCCTTTGTCTTTGATGTCCGGCAGAAGAATCCCGCCTTCTGGAGTTCCTTTCCGGCGCGCACAGCGCGCAGGCACACTTCGTACACCCGCTCTGCCGCAAGGCCTCCTATACTGTAATGGCTCTGTTTGGTCTCTCCCGCTCTCTTCCCGTCCACCCAGATCTCGTATATGTCATCCGGCTGTTCTCCCTCCGGAAGCTCCCAATACAGTGTAACCGCATTGTCCAGGGCATCCCAGCCGATCTCCCGGAAGCGGAACTGTTCTGCTCTTTTCATCACTTCCGATACAACAGGAAGATAAAATTCCCGGACCGCTTCAAAATTAGGGTGCGTACCGGTAGGCTGGTCACCCGGAGCGGGGAGCCCGTCTTTCAGCACGTCAAAAGAATATCTGCGGCACATTGCCTCATCCGCTGTATCCAGTTCACACTCACCATAAATATCTGCAACAGTTACCCCCATCCGGGCACAGACTGTCAGCTCGATTTTGCGAAGCGCTTCCTGCACGGCGCGGTTCCGGTATCCCAGCCTGTGAACGGCTACATATATAATTTTTGCTTTCGGCCAGTTTTCCCGGATCGCATGGATTGTCTTTCTGAAAGATCCGGCAAATGTATCTGTTTTCAGATCATCTCCGTCTGCATCGCCCAGATGCTCCATCACCGGTTCATAAGCGTCGTTGGTTCCTCCGTCAAACACCACATAATCCGGGGACAGCCCGTCCTTTGCCGCTCTGAGGATCTGATCCTCCAGGATCATCCCCCCCAGTCCTGCTTCATCCACCGGGCTGCCGGGCATGATGCACGCCCCGTTATTGGCATATTTTACGACAGACAGGCCTTCCTGCTCTGCCACAAATTCCATAAATCCCGCTTTTTTATACAGATGTCCGTCCACAATGCTGTCGCCGAACGTGATTACCTTTTTCCCTGTCAAATTTCCCATCTTGGCTTTTCTCCTGTCTTCCTTTTCTCCTGTCATCTTAATATCCGAAAAGCCGCTCCGGACTGTTTACTCTTTCAATCGGGAAACCTGTCCGCAGCGGCCATTACATCTTCTTTATTTTGCCGGTAAATCTGTGCCGAACCACTCTCTTTTCTTCATCAGCTCATAGATTTCCGCATCCGGCAGATGTTTTTCCGTCATCAGGATCAGCATGATCCTGCGGTCTTCATCTGAATAGGTCAGTTCCCTCTGCCAGTCGTGGAAGTCAGGTCCGTCCCCAAGATTACGGACATAGCTCATGTACCCTTCCAGCACCCAGGCTGACTGCTTCACATCTGTCAGACAGTCATTGGCATAGAAGCCGTTCCACTTTCCATGCTCCCTCGAACGCATCGCATTGTCTGCTGTCAGGTATTCTTCTCTCGCCATCCCGCCGAAGAAGAACGCCCGCCTGTAGTCTTCTTCCATTGCCGCAAGCAGGCTCTGACAGATCAGATATGCTCCGGTAAAGCAGTGATAATGAATTTCTCCGTGAAGTATCAGCGAGTCACGGAAAAGGCGGCGCGCATCCCTGCCTTTGATCCGCGCGTCGGCCGCCTCGCAGATGTCCAGATACTTACGGTAATTTGTGCTCCCTTCCCGGCAGATTTTCTCATACACCCGGATCTGCTCTTCCAGCGTCTTCACATCTGTCAGCCAGAACAGATCTTCTGACGCGCCCCTTGTCCCCTTCATATACCGGGACACCAGCATCCTTCCCACATGTGTAGAAAACTGATCTCCCGCATGGTCATCTTCATTGGGGCCATACAGAACCGCCGCCTTATGGTATGCTTCCAGACAGTCCGCGATAAGGTCTGCATTTTCTCCTCCGTAGTATGTCCTTCCATACTCCCTGCGGTGTTCTGCGATATCCGTCCTGCCCTCCCGCCACATGCGGGCAATAAAATCCAGATAATATGCATGCGGTTTTACATTTGAGCTGTTAATGATCCAGTAATCACTGCATCCGTGTTCCATGGCGTTCGTAAGTTCTTGTTCCACGAACTCCGGAGGATTCTGAAGCATGGTAATATGGTTTGCCGCCTGAAGATCATAGAAGGAAACATGATAATAGATCCCGTTCTTTCCCGGGTCATCTTTGTCCGGCAGCGCCGGTATTCTGGGATTGTGATTCCACTGCCTTCTTGTGACCATCTTCCCGAAGCCGTTGTCCGCCCAGATCTTGATCACATCATCCGGCAGGTGCAGATATCCCTGCTGATACAGCTCCATGGTCTCGCCGTACAGATTCGTACAACACTTGGCGTCCGGCAGATTCTCCTTCACCATATCGTACTGTACCTGAATCAGGCTGCCCATGAGCCTGCCCCTCGCCTCCGGCGTATCATAGGCCGGATCATCGTCCCAGAAGGGCCGGTCGCCCTGTCCGCGGAATCCGAGGTTCCACACTACATTCAGGTCTTTCTGCTGTTCGATCCCCTCTTTCCAGAGCGCGCGGAACTTATCTCCGTGTATGTCATAGGACGCCTCAAGCTCCGGATAGGCGCGGGCGAACATCTCTGCCCCCAGAGGCTCCGCGTGATGATGGGTGATATACAGCCCCATATCAGAAGCCAGTTTTCTATATTTCCTTGAATTCTTATCCGTCCCCGGGATAACCATATTGCCTCCGCAGCGCAGCAGTGCCTCAAACACCATCTCCCATGGCTTTTCTTCACTGTAATCAACTTCCCACGCTTTTAACAGGACTTCATCATTCACAAACCATCCGCGCAGTCCGACTATGAATGGCGATGATTCCACCCGGTAATCATCGGGAATCGGATAGGCTTCTTTCTTTTCAGGCTTATAATCATTCCAGAACCAGAAAGCAGGAATGCCGAGGATGCTCCTGCTGATCTCATAGATTCCGTAGACAAATCCAAGATCACTTCCCGCACAGAGTTTCAGCTGATTTTTCTCCTTAGCTGCAATGAGCAGGAAACACTCATTGTCAAGTGCTTCCTGCTCAAGAACCAGCTGAATCCCCGGATCCGCTGTCGGCCCGCATGCGTTTCGGATATCTCTTTTCAGATTTTCCAAAGCATGTTCGACAGCCGTGGAGCGGATCTGTGATATAATTTTTATGTTTTGATTCAGCGCAAGTCTCATATATTACCCCTTAATACCATCCATTGCGATACCTTCCACAAGATATCTCTGGAATATAATGAAGATGATCAGCGCCGGCAGCAGCGACAGAAGTGACATCGCAAACAGCGCGCCGTAGTTATTATATGTATTCGGGTCAAGGAACAGGTTCAATGCCAGTGACAGCGTGAACTTGCTCGGTGTGTTCATAAAGATCAAAGGCTGGAAGAAATCCTGCCATACCCAGTAAAAGGCAAAGATCGATGCTGTCATGATCGCCGGCTTAACGACCGGGACAAGAATCTTGAACAGGATCGCGATCTTTCCGCATCCGTCGATCTCGGCAGCCTCGTCCAGTTCCTTCGGAACTCCGCGGAAGAACTGTACCAGCATAAAGATAAAGAACGCTGTACCAAAGAACCACGGCAGTACCAGGGCAATCCTCGTATCAACCAGGTTCAGCCTTCTAAGAATAATGTACTGCGGGACGACCATGACCTGTGACGGGATCATCAATGTGACCATAACACAGGAGAACCAGAACTTTCCGCCCAGGAATTTGATCCTTGTAAACGCATACGCGGCAAGAAGTGAAATAAATACACAGCCGACCATCGCAAGCACTGTTACAAATACTGTATTCCCGAGGAATGTCAGGAAGGAAACTCCCGCCACGCCTTCCCATGCGTTCGCATAGTTTGTCGCCGCGTCAAAGACTTCCGGGATCAGGGAATATGTATTCGTGAACATGGTCTCGTTACTCTTAAATGAACTCGCCAGAAGCCAGAGCATCGGGTAGATCATAAAAAAGCCGATCACACACGCAACGACATGGAATATGACGGCGTCTATCTTTCTTTTTTTGTGCATACTCTTCATGATCATTCTCCTCCTGACTCATAGTAAACCCAGTTGTTCTGCGTCTTGAACAGGACAACCGTAAATACCGCGATGATAATTACGAGGATCCATGCAAGAGCACAGCTGTATCCCATGTCAAAATAGGTAAACGCGCGGCGGTACAGATACAATACGTATGAAAGCGTGCTGTCCAGCGGGCCGCCGTCTGTGATAACATAACTCTCTGTGAACACACGGAAACCATTTACCATCTGAAGAATCAGGTTGAAGAAAATGGTCGGTGTCAGCATCGGCAGTGTGATCTTGAAGAAGATCGTCGGCTTCTTCGCTCCGTCTACCATCGCAGATTCGTATAAGGAACCCGGGATCTGCTTTAACGCAGCCAGGAAGATAAGCATGGATGAACCGAACTGCCATACACCCATCAGGATGATAACCGCAAGAGCTGTTTTCGGATTTCCGAGCAGCGATACTTCCTGCTCAATGCCGAATACAGATAAAAGTGACATTACAACACCTTCATTACCGAAGATCTGCTGCCATACGATTGAAACAGCGATACTTCCTCCGATAATGGACGGAATGTAGTAGATTGTCCTATACAGTCCCAGCCCTTTGTGCTTTGTATTGAGGAGCATTGCCACAACCAGGGCAAATGCCAGACGCAAGGGCACAAGGAAGATCGTATAAATAAATGTAACCTTCAATGCCTGCCAGAATGTATCATCATTTGTAAAGATACGGACATAGTTGTCAAAACCGATCATCTGCGCGTCGTTCAGGAGATTATAATCGGTAAATGAATAATATATGGAGATAAGCATCGGAAGGAAGTACATCAGCACGAAACCAAACAGCCATGGCGCGAGCATCACGTATCCGGCTATATTGTCCCGGCGCTTGTAAGCTTTAATCTTATTCTTCATTGTTTTTACCTCTTCTTTATCATGGGAACAGAAGGGGCCGGTCTAAGCCCCTTCTGTTCTCAATCATGAAATCACTTTTCAGCCATTCATCAAAAGCCTGACTATCTTATTATCCGTTATTTCTTTCCAAAATATCGTTTGCCTGCTCCCTGAAGGACGCCGCAGCTTCCTCTGCTGTCGCCTGACCGTACATTACGCTGTTTCCTGCATCATTGAATGCCTTGTTGATCTCGGAGATTCCGCCCGGATCAGCTGCCGGACACTCGCCTGCTATCTCTGTTACCTTGTCAACATAATCGAACATATCGATCATTGTCTGGTCTACATCTTCTTTATTTCTCAGATAATCACGGATCTCGGAAGAAATCGGCACGCCTCTCTCAGCCATGATGATATCGTTCGCTTCCTCAGAGTTGATCATCCAGTCAATAAATTTCGCACATTCTTCTTTCACTTCTGATGTCTCGGATACGCTCCAGAACATAGCCGGTTTCAGCCACATCGCATTGTTCTCGTTCGCTCCCGGCATCAGAGCCAGTTTCAGGTTCGGGTTAGAAGCAACAACCTTGTTTGCATATGTATTCCACTCAAGTGTTGTGCCGGCCTCGCCTGTTACAACCGGAAGAGACTCGATACCGAGTGTAGCGATCTGAGACTGCTCGTCCGGATCAGGTGTAACATCAGCCGCAGCCATGTCTGCCCACATCTGGAAGTATTCTGCTGTGATGGAATCATCCTCAAATGCAAGTGATGTTCCGTCTTCGCTGAACAGTGTCTCGCCGTGCTGCCTTACATAATAGTTAAAGAAGTTCATGTCTCCGAATGGTCCGATAGTTGCTGTCAGGGCGCTTTCTTCACCTGTAGCCTCTGAAACTGCCGTATTCAGCGCTACATAATCATCCCATGTCCAGTCGTCTGTCGGAGCTTCAACACCTGCCGCCTCAAGCACCTCCGGATTGTATGTCACTGCAAGAGCGTTTGTTCCTGCCGGAATACCAGCCATCTTATCATCGATCAGTCCGGTGTTCAGAGTCGCGTCGTCAACATTTGTCGTGTCGATCGTTCCGTCCTCGATGAACTCGGACAGGTCAGCCAGTGAACCGTTCTGCGCATATGTAGCGATGTACAGATAGTCCATCTGGACAATGTCCGGCATGCTTCCGGATGCTGCCTGTGTGGAAAGCTTGTCAAAATATCCTTCCCATCCGGCCGGTGTCGCCTCGAATTCAACATTCGGGTTTTCAGCCATGTAAGCGTCCAGAAGTTCCTGTGTGTAAGTATGTCTGGAGTCGCCTCCCCACCATGTGATCTTGATTGTCACCTTGCCGTCTGAAGAATCAGACCCGCCGTCTGAATCGTTGCTGCTTCCGCATGCTGCCAGGCTGACTACCATAGCGCCTGCCAGCAGCAGAGATGCCAGCTTTTTCATTCTCTTTTTCATCTCATATCCTCCTCTTGAATTACTATCAGCATTTCTGCTGACCTTTGTTGAACTTATTTTACTGTCAGCCGCAGAAAATAGGAATGGAATTAAAAGAGTATCCCCTTGAAAAAATCCGACTTTTTGAAAAAATCCGACTTTTTAATTTTAAGCGTTTTTTTGACGGAGCCATTCACAGTATTCTGTGGGTGTCATTTCTGTTTCTTTGCGGAAAGCCTTGCTGAAGTACTGCCCGTCAGGCGAGTATCCGACCAGCTCCGCCAGGCTCGACACCCTTGTGTCCGGCGCGTAGGAAAGCACCTCTTTGGCCAGTCCGATGCGCACCCCTCTCAGCCATGTAGAAAATTTCATTCCCCTGCACCGCACAAAAACCCTCCCAAAGTGCTCCTCATTCATGAATAACACTTCTTTGGCAAGATACCTGATCGAGAGATCTGTATTTCTGAGATTCTCGTATACAGCCTGAAGGATCTGTTTCATCCGGATCTGTTCCTTTCCGGATGAAACATCAACCTCTCTTAAGTCCGCGGTAAGGTCTGCCAGCGTGCAGATCAGCGTCCAGTCATTGTTGTCTGCATTTTCCCAGTCAAAATCAATTCCTGTATCTTCCTCTTTTTCCTCCCGTCCCACCTGATACACAAGGCGGCAGATCTGTTTCTTCTGTTCCGGTTCTATCCCCTGCAGATTCATCTTGATAAATCCGAGATACACTTCAAAAAGTATAGCAGCATAATCTCTTGCTTCCTTAAGCCGGTCATATCGGAAAAATTCTGAAGAATGTCCCTCGTATCCGGAAAGCCTCCCGAAATGAAGCACCACTGCACTGCCTGAAGGGCTGCCGATCTGGAACAGCTCTCTGAGCTGTGTGTACAGTACATTGACATGTTCAATATCTCCGCTGTCACTGAGCGCCACCTGGATGGGCTGCGAATTGACGCGCACGAATTCATCCCTGATCCGCTCTACGCTTTTTTCTATTTTCCGGAGATCATTGTTATTGATCAAAAACAGAACGTCTTTATTGATGGAAGTTTCCATAAGGATATTCTCTCCCCCGTAAAGTTCGGCAAGTACATTTTCGATCACGAACTGTTCCAGGGCGTCAAACCGTGCCGTCGGGTTTCGAAAACCCAGCAGGTATACGCCGGTCCTGTGCTCCCCCATCTTCCCCAGGAAAAAATCATATTCACGCCGGGACGTCTCTCGGTTCAGCAGAATATTGCGGAACACCTGCTCTTTGGCAAGCGGGAGAAGTTTCTTCACAGTTGTGTCATACCTGCTCTTTTCCTGCCGTTTTGTCTCGATCTCTTCTTTTACTTTTTCAATAACCGGAAGCATCCGCTCTTCATCGCATGGTTTCAAAATATAATATTTGATTCCCAGTTCCATAGCCTGGCTGGTATACTCGTATTCTCCGTAACCGGATAACACGATCACCTCTATATCCGGAAATTCCTCCTTCAGACGCCTGATCAGTTCCAGTCCGTCCATAACCGGCATCTTAATATCCGTCATCACGATATCCGGGTGCACTTTTAAGACCTGCTCATACCCATCCTGCCCGTTCCATGCGGTTCCGGCGAGTTCGATGCCGTAAGATCCCCACGGAATGAGCTCCGCCATGCCTTCTCGTTCTATCTTTTCATCATCAACTATTAAAAGCTTATACATATTCTTATCCCTCTGACTTTTGTTTTGGCACCCGAATCCGGATGACAGTTCCCTTCCCCGGTTCACTGTCGACCGCAAAATCAAACTCATCATATGTGATGCGCAGCCTCTCATAGATATTCTTTATCCCGATACCATGTCCTTTTGGTTTTACGGTAAAATTCCGCACTTTCTCCAGTTCCTCTTTCTCAATCCCCGGTCCATTGTCTTTCACTTCGAACAGAATGCTCTGTTCTTCCTCAGTAACAGCGATATCAATATAACAGATCTCTGTCATCACGTCCGCTCCGTAGAAGATCGCATTTTCTACCAGAGGCTGAAGCGTCATTCGGGGCATCACATACTGCCCCGGCTCCCCCTCTGTCCTCACAGAGAACTCGGCCCGGTCTTCATAGCGCAGCCGCTGTATCGCGATATAGCTCTTCAGCATGCTGATCTCCTGCTCCACTGTTGTATAAGGATTTTCATCAAAGCTTGCCCTCAGCAGAATCCCCAGTTCCACGATCATCCGCCCTGCATCGTCATTTTTCTTTGCACGGATCATCCAATGAATCGCATTCAGCGTATTATACAGGAAATGCGGATTAATCTGAGCCTGGAGCATCTTATATTTTGTATCTTTGAGCAAAAGCTGTTTCTCATAGTTTTCATATATAAGGACATCGATCTTGTCCAGCATCACCTTAAATTCCTGCGTCAGAACTCCCACTTCATCTTTCCGGTCCGCGTCCATGGGAATCAGCTTGGCGCTCTGGAAATCCCCTGTCTCCACAACCTGCATGGATTGAGCCAGCGTTTCCAGCGGCTTTGTAATAATCCCTGCCAGCTTCCTTATAAGAAGCAGAAGCACGATAAAAGCCGCGCCGAAGCCGAGCAGCGTTATATTCCTCACGCTTGTGACCTGCCCGTAAATATCCGAATAAGGGAAGAAATTCACATACGTCCATCCCGTATCCGGCGCTGTCAGCCAGCACATGAAATACCGCTGTGACTGATACTTCAGGATGCTGTATCCCGGTCCGGGTCCTCCTTCCGGAAGCGCCGGGAGCTCTTCCTCAATATCCTGATAGATCATGTTCTCGTCCGTATACACAAAGAGCGCGGAATTAACAGCCTGCATCTGTTCTTTATTATTCGCTATAATCTTCCCGACATCGCAGAAAAAAATCAGCGCTCCCAGATTATCCAGGCTTGCATCGCTCCACTTCAGCACCTTTCTCCCGCAGAGCAGATAACCGCAGTCCCTCGTGGGTCCGTAGAAGACTGCTTCTCCGCTTGATTCCTGAACCGTCTCCAGGAATTTCTCCATTTCGTCATCAGCAATATTCCACGGACATCCCGCTGATTCCACAGAGTTCCCGTAAGTATCGATATAGCGTACTCCGTTGATCTCTGTGCCTTCTGTATTATCATATATGAGCTGCCATCTCATATCTGTCAGGACCTGACTGTACTGCACTGTCCCCGGCTCTATCTCCGTCAGCTCTGAAGTCATCTCCTGTATATTGGTATTGATCGCCATCTCCCGGCTTCTTTCTTCTACCCCCTCCAGGCTCTCCCTCACACTCTGCACATAATAATCCAGTTCCTGCAGAGAATTGGAATACAGCCGTTCTTCAAACGCCTCCATGGTGATCTGAAAGGTTAATACTGTCACAACCAAAAAGAACCCCGCGAATATAAAATATACGAGGAGCATCTTTCTGGTCAGATTCATATTTTTATATCTTGTCATCAGCTTCTCTGAGATCCGCAACTGCTGTCCCTCCCATTTACACAGCATTTTTGAAACCTTCTGTTAACGGCGCTCCGCGCCCAGACAGGACAGCTGTTATATCATGCGCCGCATGTTACTCCTTTATAACTTCTTTGATCAGCTCCACAGCGTTTTCCGTCCGTTCGGAATGCACCAGCACACACAGATATGCCGGAGAGTAATCCGCATAACTGCTGAGGAAACTGTCCGGGCACTTTGTCAGATCAATCTGCCCGTCTGTCATATACTCTTCGTAGTCTTCATAGGAATCACCCAGGAGTTCTTCCATATCTGCAAACGCCCCCTGCGCAGAGTATTCTTTATATACGTCCTCTCCGCAGACGACCACATCCGCCTCCCCTGCCGTGGAAAGCGAAACACGCAGCTTTGCTATATTCTCCTCAGTATCAAGCGAAGTCGCCGAGAGAACAGTCTCCACATAATCATGTTTTTCCCCGGTCCCGATAATCTTAAGAATCTCATCCTGCAATTCTGCCGCCGCCTCGTCGCTCGTTTTTGCCGAATCTACCACCACGACCGACAAGAGGGTATCATTCATGGAATTGCTTATCATCACTGCCACCGTATATACGACCAGCACAATAACAAGACAAAAAGCCGGAATGATCTTGTAATACTGCCACAGATATTCCAGCCTCTCTTTCCCTTTTAATTTGCGGATCGTCTCCATCTGTTTCTGCCATTTTTCACGTCTTGTAAGATCCGACTCGTATTTTTTCTCCATATAAATCACTCCG
>DXCD01000162.1 GCA_019116185.1 Candidatus Mediterraneibacter stercorigallinarum | reverse complement strand
TTTAATTATAACATTTTTGATACCTCTGTCAATGCAAAACGATTCTATGATAACCATCTCTTCACACTAAAAGAAAAAAAGACAAAGCCTTCCTGCTATTTCCAAGAAAGCTTTGTCACCACTTTTATAGCATATCACAGTATGATATGCTGCTACAACATTAAAAAACGTATCCCATCCCCTATTTTTTTCTCATTCTTCTCCCCGCCACTATATACACCACTCCCGCCAGCGGCATCGTCACCATCAGCACCGGGTAGAACCACCCGATATCCAGCCATCCGTACAATGCCCCGCCGATCATCGGTCCCAGCGTCATCCCCAAATCCAGCCCGATATAATACGTGCTGTTCGCAAGTCCCCGCTTCTCTCTCCCTGCCAGCAGGATTGCCGTGGACTGGCACACAGAACTCATGATCCCGTATCCGCCCGCCAGAAAGCACGATGCCAGCAGCATGACAGCATTATTCTTCATGATCGTCAGAAGCAGGATTGCCAGCAGCTCGCTCAGGGCGCTTGACAGCAAGAAGATACGAAAGGGAAGTTTATCAAACAGATTGCGCAGTGACAGACGCAGCACAATCAGCACGGCTGCATATGCGGGGAAGAACAAGCTTACCGAGACGTGCAGCCCCCGGACTTCCGCATAAGTGACAAGAAATGACTGGGTCGCGCAGTACGGGATCGCAAAGAGCATGATGATCAGTGCAATGGGAATCACTTTAACATCGATCAGCTCCAGTTTTCTTCTCTGTCTTCCGGCTGCATCTCCTGCATCAGATCCGTTTTCCCCGGCATCAGCATTTTCCGTCTCCGGTTCTCCTTTATCGCCTGTAAATTGGATCACAACAATAATCGCCAGTGAGAATACAAGGGCAATCACAAACGATACCCGATACCCGAATGCCTGATAAGCGCTCACGCCGATCGCCGGCGCCACAGCCATGGCAAGGGCGTTCATGGTGCCGTATACTCCCATGCCTGAGCCGATCTTCTCTTTGGGCAGCATATTGGACATCCATGTCGCCATACAGACTGAGCAGCATGCAAATCCGAAACCATTGATGATCCGCGCGATGATGACGACCACTTCATTTGGCGCAAAGATGTAACCGACACACGCCGCTGTCATGAACACCGCGCCTATGAATGACAGCTTATATTTGCTGATCCGGTCCGCCAGATTTCCTGCGATCGGACGACAGAACAGGGACACAAGGTTCATCAGTCCCCCGACCAGCCCCATCAGTGCGGCGGAAGCACCGATACTCTCCGTAAAGCCTGTGATCAGAGGAGTCACAAGCATTGGGCTCGCCATATAGAAAAAAGTGGCTGCCAGAACAAGCATAATGTCTTTTGAATACAGATTCCGTCTCATGAATGACTACGCTTCCCTTCTTTTTCAGTTCTATTCTTTGCTTAATTTTTTCTCATTCCTGTCCTGCTGTTTTTCTTCCCAATTCCCAGAAGGTTACCGCACTTGCCGCAGCTACATTCAGGGAATCCACTCCATGAGCCATCGGGATCTTAACAGTATAATCGCTCAAAGCGATGGTCCCGTCACAGAGGCCTTCCCCCTCTGTCCCCAGGATGACAGCAAGTTTTTCTGCCTCCCGCAGCCTCCTGTCGTCAATGTCCACGGATTCATCATGAAGCGCCATGGAGGCGGTCCGGAATCCCAGCTCTTTTAAGTACTTCATCCCTTCATCCGGCCATATCCCGGTCTCTTTCTCCTCAAGAAATGTCCACGGGATCTGGAACACAGTCCCCATGCTTACCCGCGCTGCCCTGCGGTACAGCGGATTACTGCATCCGGGCGTGAGAAGCACAGCATCCATATTCAGCGCCGCTGCTGATCGGATAATGGCGCCTACATTCGTCGGATTCATTACATTTTCCAGAACAGCGACACGGCCCGCGCCGCGGCAGATATCCCTCACTTCCGGAAGCGGTTTCCTGCGCATGGCGCAGAGCATCCCCCTTGTCAGCTTATATCCCGTAAGCTGCGTCAGCACGTCAAACTCCGCTGTATACACTGGGATATCCGGACACCTGTCCAGGATTGGCTTTGCTTCTCCTTCCATCTGCCGCTGCTCCACAAGAAATGAGATTGGCTCATATCCTGCATCCAGGGCACGCCCGATCACCTTCGGGCTTTCGGCGATGAACATCCCATCCTGCGGTCTGTCTTTATTCAGCAGCTGGGCTTCAGTCAGCCGGGCATAAACATCCAGCTCCGGCGCGTAAAAATCTTTGATCTCTATTATTCTATTCTTCATACTTTTTCTTTTTTCTAAACATTTTCTTCAACAATGATATACTCTGCCGGACCGAAATACAAGCGCATCATGTCTGAATATAAGTAAAACATTCCTGCAAAATATAAGCAAAACAATCCTGAACACTCTTTAAAATATACGTCAATCTGTTTATAATAATATTTCGTACGAAAGGAGTTATTTGACCATGCAGTATACAGTACCCCATTATTATAAAAAATTCCGATGCATCGCGGGAGAATGCCCCGACACCTGCTGTGCCGGATGGCAGATTCAGATCGATCCCGCTTCTCTTAGAAAATACAAGAAGGCAAAAGGACCTCTGGGGAGCCGCCTCAGAAATGAGATTGACTGGAAGGAAGGCTGTTTCCGTCAGTATGACGGACGGTGTGCATTCCTGAATGACGAGGATCTCTGCGACCTTTATCTGGAAGGAGGCGGCGGGCGGGCATTCTGCCGGACCTGCCGCACTTATCCGAGACATATCGAGGAATTCGAGGGTCTGCGCGAGATCTCGCTCTCCCTCTCCTGCCCCGTGGCAGCGGATCTGATCCTGAACTGTGAAGAACCGGTCCGTTTCCTGCACGCCGAGGACGAAAAGGAAGAAGAGCCGTATGAAGACTTTGACTTTTTCCTCTTCACCAAACTTGAAGATGCCCGCAGCCTTATTCTGCGCATCCTTCAGGACCGTTCCCATCCCGTCAGGCTCAGGGCGGCAGTCTCTCTGGCTCTCGCCCATGACCTCCAGCAGCGCATCGACCGAAATGCGCTCTATGACGCGGACAGCCTGTTTGAGCGATATTCTGCTCCCGGCGTATGGTCCTGGTTCGAATCACGGCTCGCACAGCTGGAAAAAACAGACAGCCATGCAGCGAAA
Organism: Candidatus Mediterraneibacter stercorigallinarum; assembly: GCA_019116185.1. GTDB lineage: Bacteria > Bacillota > Clostridia > Lachnospirales > Lachnospiraceae > Mediterraneibacter > Mediterraneibacter stercorigallinarum. Next base: position 9,609 of record DXCD01000162.1, on the reverse strand, counting down.
ATGCGCAGGACAAAAGCGGCTCTCTTCTCCATATTTGACCGTCTTGAAGTCCTGCGGGATGACTGGAGACCGTACCTTGACAGTGCGCGGAAGACATTAAAAAACGCCCCTGTTCTCCCGGAAGAGACGGAACGTTCTTTTTCTGAGCTGTTTACCGATCATATGGCAGAACAGCTTCTCGTATATTTTGTATTTACATATTTCTGCGGCGCAGTCTATAACCGGAACGCTTACGGAAAAATGAAATTTTCCTTTGCCGGCATGATCCTGGTGCGGGAGCTCGTCCGCGCGGAATGGCTCCAGGATCCCGGCATCACAAACGAAACCGTCCTCTGCACCGCCTGCCGTTATGCCCGTGAAGTAGAGCACTCGGACAGAAACAAGATCCGTATGGAACAGCTCCTTGATAATGAAGAGGACTTTGACCTGGAAGATCTGTTTTCCCTGCTCTGAATCCCAGTATACTGGAGCCTCTCTCTGGCTGTCAGCCTGTCATACAGCCCGGGTCGTCCACTTGGAGCAGTCCCATACTTCATGTACGATATCCCGGTAGAACTCCGGCTCATGGCAGATCAGCAGCAAGGTTCCCCGGTACTCGTCCAGCGCCTGCTTCAGCGCCTCCTTTGCATCTACATCCAGATGGTTGGTAGGCTCGTCCAGCATGAGCACGTTCGTCTCTTTGTTGATCAGCTTGCACAGGCGTACCTTTGCCTGCTCGCCGCCGCTCAAGACCCGAACCTGGCTCTCAATGTGCTTGGTAGTGAGCCCGCATTTGGCAAGGGCAGACCGCACTTCATACTGCGTGAAGGAGGGGAATTCGTCCCAGATCTCCTGAATACAAGTGGACGTGTTCTTTCCGTCCCCCTCCTGTTCAAAATATCCTACGGAAATATTCTGTCCCAGCTCGCACGTCCCTTTCAGAGGCTTCACCAGCCCGAGGATGCTGCGGATCAGCGTGGTCTTCCCGATCCCGTTCGCTCCGGTCAGGGCGATCTTCTGCCCCCGCTCCAGCGACAGGTTCAGCGGGCTTGACAAAGGCTCGTCATAACCGATCACAAAGTCCTTTGTCTCAAAGATGTATTTCCCCGGCGTCTGTCCCATCTTAAAATGAAATTCCGGTTTCGGGCGTTCTGCCGCGAGTTCGATCACGTCCATCTTATCCAGCTTTTTCTGCCTGGACATTGCCATATTTCTTGTCGAAACCCTTGCCTTATTCCGCGCCACAAAGTCTTTAAGCTGGCTGATCTCCTGCTGCTGTCTCTTGTACGCTGCTTCCAGCTGTGCCTTCTTCACCTCATAAACTCTCTGGAAATCATCATAATTCCCCACATAGCGGTCCAGGCTCTGATTCTCCATGTGATAGATAATATTCACCACCTCGTTGAGGAAGGGGATGTCATGGGAGATCAGGACAAAGGCATTCTCATACTCTGTCAGATACCTCTTCAGCCAGTTGATATGTTCTTCATCCAGATAGTTTGTAGGCTCGTCCAGAAGCAGGATGTCCGGTTTCTCAAGAAGCAGCTTCCCGAGAAGGATACGGGTGCGCTGCCCTCCGCTCAAATCCGTCACGTCCCGGTCCAGTCCCAGGTCCAGAAGTCCCAGCGCCCGGGCGACTTCCTCCACCTTTGCGTCGATCACATAGAAATCATGCATGGTCAGGGTATCCTGGATCGTCCCCAATTCCTCCATCATTGTATCCATTTCGTCCGGATCTGCATCGCCCAGCCGGTCGCAGATCCCGTTCATCTTCTCTTCCAGCTCAAACAGCCATGAAAAGGCGGATTTCAGCGCATCCCGCACTGTCATTCCCTTCTCCAGCACCGCGTGCTGATCCAGATATCCCACACGGACATTCTTCGCCCACTCGATCCTCCCTGCATCCGGTTCGGTCTTTCCGGTTACGATCTGAAAGAAAGTAGACTTTCCTTCGCCGTTTGCGCCTACCAGGCCGATATGCTCGCCCCGAAGGAGACGGAAAGACACATCTTCAAAGATCGCCCGGTCGCCGAATCCATGGGACAAGTGTTCAACATTTAATATACTCATTCTTTAAATAAACTCCTTTATTCAGTATGCCTGCTCCTGCATTCCGCACAGCCGGCAGATTTTATCCTTCTCTCTGATCAGGGCGTTTTTCACGGTTCCTCTTCCGTATTTCTCCCTCTGAGCCGCAGATAATAGAATCTCAGCTTCTCTACCAGCATCGTCAGATACCTCAGCACCGGTTCCGTCGCGATGGCGAACACAACAAACAGCATCACACATTCCGTGGTCATGCCTGTAATCGCGAACAGATCCTTCAGGAAGATACTGCAGAACAGAAGTCCCACAATACATCCGCTGAGGATCGCCACTCGGATCTTGTTCATCGGAGCGCTGATCTTGTAAAGGATCATAAATCCGACGATCGCCAGCAGCATGGTCGCCGCGGTGGAGATATCTGTGGGATCCACCCCGAATGTCCGCCCGAAGATTACCAGCGCGCCCACTGCGATCGCGTCTGTCAATGCAGCCGGAAGAGCTTTTAAGAATACATTCGTAAGGAAATGTCCTTTGATGATATTCTTGTTTGGCTCCAGGGCTAAGAAAAATGCCGGTATGCCGATGGTAAACATACTGATCAGCGAGATCTGGGACGGCTCAAGGGGATAGGTGAACATAAATACCACGGACAGCAGGCTCAGCAGGAATGAGAAAATATTCTTCACCAGGAACAAGCTCGCGGAGCGCTGGATATTGTTAACGACTCGTCTTCCCTCCAGCACGACCTGCGGCATGCAGGAGAAATCCGACTCCAACAGCACGAGCTGTGACGCCTGCGCCGCCGCGTCGCTTCCTGACGCCATAGCGATACTGCAGTCCGCGTCTTTCAGCGCCAGCACATCGTTGACACCGTCTCCGGTCATTGCCACGGTATGCCCTGCTTCTTTCAGGATGCGCACGAATTTCCGCTTCTGGTTCGGCGTGACACGTCCGAACACTGTCTTATTCAGGACCGCTTTCCGCAGTTGTTCCTCTGACTCCAGTTCCGAAGCGTCTACATATTGTTCCGCGTTCTTGATACCTGCCTGTTTTGCCACGTTTGATACCGTTACCGGGTTGTCTCCGGAAATGACCTTGACTTCCACGCCCTGCTCCGCAAAGTATTCAAAGGTCTCCTTTGCAGCCTCGCGGATCGGGTTTGCAAGCAGTACAAATCCGAGCGGGGTAATGCCGTGATCCAACGGTTTCCCATCGATCTCGCCGTCATATGTACCGAACACAAGGACTCGCGCTCCTGTGGACGCGTGCTCCGTGATCTCCTCCGCATAGTCTCCGTATTTTTCTTTCAGGACGAACTCCGGCGCGCCAAGCACATAAGCCCCGTCCTCAAACGTAACACTGCTGTATTTCGTGGCAGAAGAGAATCCTGTCTTTGACAGGGATTTCTTTCCTGACGCTGTCCGGAAATAGTCCTTTATGGCAGCCATGGTGATATTGTCTTTTGTCATGGCTGCTGCAAAGTCGCCGATCATCGTCCGCAGCGGTTCCATTTTTTCCGCGTCATACTCATCTGTCTCGATCACATCCTGGACCTTCATCGTGTTTTCCGTGATCGTCCCGGTCTTATCCACGCAGAGCACATCCACCCGCGCCAGCGTCTCGATACATTTCATGTCATGCAGGAGCACCTTTTTCTGTGCAAGCCGGACCGCGCTCACGGCAAGCGCCACGCTCGCCAGAAGGTAGAGTCCCTCGGGGATCATGCCGATGACAGCCGCGATCATGGATGTCACACTGTCGCGGAATCCGTCGTGCTGGATAAAGAACGCCTGTGAGAACAGCACGAGCCCGATCGGAATGATTGCCACACCGACGCATTTTACCAGTTTGTTAAGAGAGCGGATCATCTCAGACTGCTCCCCTTCCTGCATTTCTTTTGCCTGAAGAGTCAGCTTGGAGATGTAAGAATCCTCGCCCACTTTGTCAAGCCTTGCATGGCACTGTCCGGACACGATGAAGCTTCCGGACATCAGTTTGTCGCCTTTTCTCTTTGTGATCTCATCCGATTCACCGGTGAGCAGGGATTCATTTACCTGTACTTCTCCTGCCGACACCACGGCGTCTGCACAGACCTGATTCCCTGCCTTAAAGATCACGATATCATCAAGCACCAGATCCTCCGCATCGATCATGGAACGCTTCCCGTCCCGGACAACAGCCGCGTGAGGCGCGTTTAACATGGTCAGCTTGTCCAGCACCTGCTTTGCCCGCACTTCCTGAATGATACCGATCAGTGTATTGGCGATGATGACCGGAAGGAAGGTCAGATCCCGGAAGGACCCTACAAGACACAAAAGGACAGCCAGGACCACAAAGATCAGGTTGAAATATGTAAATACATTCTCATGTATGATCTCTTTGGTCGTTTTTGAAGGCGGTTCCACGGACCGGTTGACCCAGCCGTGCAGGCGGTGTTCCTGCACCTGCTGGCTGGTCAGTCCCTTTTTGTAATCCGGGTTATACCGTGTTGTGGGTATCTTCCTGTCCCTTCTCTGTTCCCGCTCTTCCCTTAGCTGCACTCGTTTTCTAGCCATATCTGCCAAAACCCCTTTTTATCTTTCTGTATCCTGTGAACTTCCGTCTTCGATATATTCCTGCCGGCTTAAAATATTCATAAATTCTTCCCCGGTGATCGTCTCTTTCTCATAGAGATATTTTGCAAGCTCGTGCAGTTTTCCGATATTATCCTGCAGAAGCTGCATTGCTTTGTCATAAGATCTCTTTACCGTATCCACAACCATATCGTCGATCTCAGCGGCTGTATCCGGCGAACAGCTTAAGCTGCTGTCCCCGCCCAGATACGGATTGGACTGTGTCTCCAGCGCCACCATGCCGAACTTGTCGCTCATGCCATATCTTGTGATCATAGCGCGGGTCAGCTTTGTCGCCTGCTCGATATCATTAGACGCGCCGGTCGTGATCGAATGGAAGATCAGCTCCTCAGCGCACCGGCCGCCGGTCAATGTTGCGATCTTATTCTCCAGCTCTTCTTTTGACATCAGATTCTTCTCATCTTCCTCCACCTGCATGGTGTAGCCGAGCGCCCCTGAGGTTCTCGGAATGATCGTGATCTTGGTCACAGGCGCTGAATTCGTCTGAAGCGCTGCCACAAGAGCGTGACCGATCTCATGGTAGGACACGATCAGTTTCTCTTTATTGGAAAGCACGCGGTTCTTCTTCTGATATCCCGCAATGACAGTCTCAATACTTTCCTCCATGTCTGCCTGGGTAACAAACTTACGGTTCTCCCTTACTGCCCGCAGCGCCGCCTCGTTTACCATATTGGCAAGCTCCGCTCCGGAAGCACCGGAAGCTGCCCTTGCGATCGCATTAAAGTCTACATTATCGCTCAGGCGGACTTTGCGTGCATGCACCTTTAAGATTTCTTCTCTGCCCTTCAGGTCCGGAAGTTCCACCGGAATCCTCCTGTCAAATCTTCCCGGACGGAGAAGCGCCGGGTCAAGGCTGTCCGGACGGTTGGTCGCCGCCAGGATGACAACACCCTTGGACGCGTCAAAACCATCCATCTCTGTCAGGAGCTGGTTCAGTGTCTGCTCACGCTCGTCGTTTCCGCTGAATCCCTGTCCGTCTCTCTTCTTTCCGATGGTATCGATCTCATCGATAAATACAATACAGGGCGCTTTTTCATTTGCCTGCTTGAACAGGTCACGCACCTTGGAAGCGCCCATGCCGACAAACATTTCCACGAACTCAGATCCCGAGATCGAGAAGAACGGCACATGCGCTTCCCCTGCCACTGCCTTTGCCAACAGGGTCTTTCCTGTTCCCGGAGGCCCCACCAGCAGCGCGCCCTTCGGGCATACTGCTCCGATCTCCTGATATTTCTGCGGATTGTGCAGGAAATCAACGATCTCTGTCAGCAGTTCCTTTGCTTCGTCCTCCCCTGCCACGTCATTAAATGTGATACCTGTTGTGGACTGCACGTATACCTTGGCATTGCTCTTTCCGAACTGCATGAACGGTCCTCCATTGCTGCCGCCGCCCATCTTCTTCATTAGCTGCTTTGCCAGAAGCTGTCCCAGCCCCCAGAAGATCATAAGGGGCACCACCCAGCTCAGCAGGAAACTTAAGATCGGATTCATAGGCTCCTGCGCCACCCTGTCGAATTTACATCCGGCTTCAGCCAGACGGTTTACCAGGTCCTGATCATCAAATGTTGTCGTCTCATAATAATTCGGATCTTCATTTTTATCTGTAAAGTAAATGGAATCTCCGTCCACCTCTACGGCCGAAACCTTCTTTTCTTCCAGCATATTCAGGAAAGTCCCGTAATCCACTTCCGTAATATTCCGTCCCGTAATTTTAGGGACAAGAAGAAAATTGAGCAGGACAAGAACCACAACTGCGATCAGATAATAAAAGATCAGCGGCTTCTTTGGTTTTTGAACTTGTTTCATATCCGTCCTCCTTTGTTATTTCAGACCTAATCTGTTTTCAGCTTCTCCGTCCTCTCATATCAGTTCAGCGCCGGCATACAAAAGGAGCAGTGTGCTCCCCCCTGTACACTGACGCTGTTATATCTGTTGTATTAATTATATCACTCTGATCCTTTATTTTTTCAAAGCCATGCGGATCGCTTTCATAATCTGGATGATCGGGATATTAACCGCCGCCAGACCATATACTGTAAATAACTGTCCCACTGTCAGCGTCTGCACCTTGAAAATATTGTGAAGTCCCGGGATCATGACCACGCAGGTGATCAGCACGATTCCGAGAAGGAATGCTCCGATCAGCCATTTATTATTGACCACTTTTCTCGTAAATACAACCGGGCGGTCAGATTTACAGTTAAATCCATGGAACAGCCTTGCAGAGCACAGCGTTGCAAATGCCATCGTCATTCCGAGAAGCTCGTTTCCGCCGCGATATCCGATCATAAAGGCGATCATCGTTGTCACTGCAATGGAAAGCCCTTCTGTACCGATCTTGAGAAGGAAATCTTTCGTCAGGATCGACTCGTTCATCGGTCTCGGCTTTTCTTTCATCACGTCTTTCGAACCCGGCTCCAGTCCCAGCGCGATTGCCGGAAGACTGTCAGTCAGCAGGTTGATAAAGAGCAGGTGCACCGGTGCAAACGGAACCGGAAGCGCCATAATGGACGCGTACAGTACCGCAAGGATCGCGCCGAAGTTTCCTGACAGCAGGAACTGGATGGAACTCTTGATATTCCGATAGATATTCCTTCCGTTTTCCACTGCTTTTACAATCGTTGCAAAGTTATCGTCCGTGAGCACCATCGCCGCGGCATCCTTGGACACTTCACTTCCCGTGATGCCCATAGCGACTCCGATATCAGCCTGTTTCAGCGCAGGAGCGTCATTGACGCCGTCTCCTGTCATGGAAACGATATTGCCCTTCTCCTGCCATGCGCGCACGATACGGATCTTATGCTCCGGTGACACACGGGCATATACAGAAATACCTTCCACAAAATCTTTCAGCTCTTCATCTGACATCTTATCGATCTCAGCGCCTTCGCATGCCTCAGATTCATTTTCCAGGATACCGATCCTTTTTGCGATCGCCGCTGCGGTCACTTTATGATCTCCCGTGATCATAATCGGACGGATGCCCGCGCTCTTACATTCTGCAACAGCAGCCTTGGACTCTTCTCTCGGCGGATCCATCATGGCGATCAGTCCAAGGAACGTAAGATTGTATTCATCGTCAAGAGTCAGCTCCAGTTCATCTGACACTACCTTATATGCAAATGCAAGTACTCGCAGCCCCTGTCTTGAAAACGCCTGGTTCTGCGCCTCGATGTTCTCTCTGTCCTGAGCGGTCATCGGGCGGACTTCCGAACCGATCTGGATCTGATCCATTCTGTCTAAGAGGACGTCCACCGCGCCTTTAACGATCATGGTCGGGATTCCTTCCATGGTGTGCTTTGTGGACATCAGCTTTCTGTCGCTGTCAAACGGGTTCTCGCTCTCACGCGGATATTTTGCACGCACGGACTCCGGATCAAGTCCCAGACGGCTTCCCAGGTTGATCAGAGCTGTCTCTGTCGGGTCACCGATCTCCACGCCATCCGTGTTCTTGGAATCATTACAGAGCATACTTCCGATCAGCAGCCTGCTCTGAGACGGGTCGTTCAGATCAATATCCTCTGCCTTGATACAGATCTCATCCACATAATAATCTTCTACTGTCATTTTATTCTGTGTCAGTGTTCCTGTCTTATCCGAACAGATAATGGAGACACTTCCAAGACCTTCCACTGCCTGGAGCTTCCTCATGATCGCATGCTCTTTCGCCATCTTCTGAGTACCGAAAGAAAGAACGATCGTTACGATAGAGCTTAAAGCTTCCGGAATGGCTGCAACTGCAAGCGCTACTGCAAAGAGGAACGCATCCCCGATATTGTCTCCCCGGAAAATGCTCACTCCGAAAAGAATCGCACAGAATACAAGGATCAGAATAGACAGCTTCTGTCCGAACTGGTCCAGATTGACCTGGAGCGGTGTCCTCTTTTCTGACGTTGTCTTTAAGAGGCTTGCAATCTTGCCCACCTCAGTCTCCATTCCAATGCCGGTCACAACAAAAGAACCTCTTCCGTATGTGACAAAGCTTCCTGAGTAGACCATGTTCAGACGGTCGCCCAGGGGCACCTCCTCTTCCTTGATCGGGTCAATATTTTTCTCAACGCCAAGGCTCTCTCCGGTCAGCGCACTCTCATCTACCTTCAGGCTGGCACACTCGATCAGACGTCCGTCCGCAGGGATATAGTCTCCTGCATCCAGCATCACGATATCACCAACTGTAACTTCTGAAGAAGGAATCTGCACTACATTCCCGCCGCGCAGCACCTTTGCCTCCGGTCCGGAAAGCTTCTTAAGGCTTGCAAGAGACTGCTCAGCCTTGACGGTCTGCACCGTCCCCAGGATCGCATTCATCGTGATAACGATCAGGATAACCGCCGCGCTTTCGATATCTCCCATAAAGCCGGATGCAATCGCCGCAATAATAAGAATAATGACAAGGAAATCCTTGTACTGCTCCAGAAAGATCTGAAGAACTGTCTTCTTCTTTCCTTCCACCAGCTCATTCGGGCCATACTTCTCCTGATTTGCCCTGACCTGTTCTTCGGTAAGAGGTTCTGTCGATCCATTGATCTCCTTCATCGTCTCCTCACCGGATAATTGATAATAGTTTTTCATGTAATCCTCCTTTTCATGCCGATGTGAAATAAAAAATGAGACTCCTATTGCACACCGTTGTTATGTAATGCAATAAAAGTCTCACTGTTTAATCACGATACGGATGAAATGTTCATCGTACTGACGTCATCGCAAACGCTATTTTAAGCGCCAGTTACTCCCTTTTACCAAACAATAATATAATAAACTTTTGCTGCGCTGTCAACGCTTTTTACTCTTTTTTCACAAATCTGAATCTGGATTTGTGGGGGAGACGGCCGATGGAGATAACGTCCGAAAACCGTAGTATATTTTAAGACGTATTCGTGGCGGGCGGGGATGTGGCTCAGGTTCCGGCTCCACGATTTGGGAAAGACATAAAAGGAATGGGATACAGCTA
>DXCD01000018.1 GCA_019116185.1 Candidatus Mediterraneibacter stercorigallinarum | reverse complement strand
CCGCCGCCGCATCGAACGCATCACGCGCTATGCGCTGCTGCTCTCTCTGGGCCTGAGACTCTGTCTGAAAATGACGAAAGCAGCATCATAAGAATGCAGAATGCGGAAAGCCCGATAAGGATATATCTGTTTGTATGTGATATATGATTCTTTTTCTTCATCTTAACCACCTGTAATCTTCATCCATCATAGAGTATGTGAGCCTGTTATAATACGCGCGGTCCTGAAGAATCCTCTGAAGACCTTTTACCGCGCATAGTTCAGGATCCTCCATAGTCATCACGGGAAGCCCGGTACTTTCTCTTAAGTATGTATCAAGCCCCCGCAGATTTGCCATGCCTCCTGTCAGGCAGATTCCCTTCTCTCTGATCCCGTTTTTCACATTCGGAGGCGTCCTGTCGATCATAGCCTTAATCGCGCGGACGCATTCCTCCAGAAGTTCCTTCATCGCCGCCCTGACAAGGCTGATCGATACCTTTGTCTGCGCCGGCACTCCTGTGATCAGATCTCTTCCGGAGACTGTGATCGAGCTGTCCGTGCTCTGGTCAAAAATACCGAATTCTCTTCTCAGGCGCTCCGCTGTAAGCCTTCCGATCAGGAAATCCTGACTGCGCCGTACGAGTGCGGCAATAGCTGAATCAAAATCCTCGCCGCCGGTCTTCAACAGCCGGTTCAGCACCATACCGCCTTCCGAAAGGACAGAGAGTTCTGTGGTGCCGCCGCCGAAATTTGCGACAAAAACACCTTTTTCATGGATTACATCAACGCCGAAGCCAACCGCATCTGCCAGTCCTCTCTCCACGATTCTGACAGATTTTGCCCTTGCCTCTGAATGATAGACCAGATCATAAAAGGCCTTTTTCTCAACCTCCGTCACATCCGTGGGCACTGCGACAACATACTCGTCTCCCCTGCCAAAACGCCTTTCGCTCTCCAACAGGCTGCCCAGCAGATACTGCATGTCATCAAAATGGGCGATAACTCCATTTTTCATCGGGAATATAACCTGTATGTCGTCAGGAGCTTTCTCAAACATCTCGTATGCTTCATTTCCAACGGCATAGACATACCGCTTGTTTTTCATGGCAATGGCATCTTTTTCCTGCCATATTCTGTCCTTTTTTTTATCAAATATCTTGATCTCATAAGTCCCGAGATCAAGACCATAAACATTCCCCAGCATGTTTCTCTCCCCTGTTATTAACTCCCCTGTATTGTAAAACTACTGAAAAACCCCTTTTTCCTTCATACTTACAAAACAATTGTCCCCAATGATAATATGATCCAGCAGTTCAATCCCTATCAGCGCCCCGGCTTCATAAATACGCCGGGTAATCTGCACGTCCGCCAGGCTGGGCGTGGGATCTCCGCTCGGATGGTTATGGAGCAGGATGATACACACGGCGTTTCTCTGAAGCGCCTCCATAAAAAGCTCCCGCGGAGACACAAGCGCTGTATCCACAGTTCCCGTGGATACATTGATCTCCCCTATCAGTCTGGTTCTGGTATTCAAAAGGAGGAGCTTTAATATTTCCTTCTCTCTATGCCGCATATCTTCCATATAATATTTGGCGATCGTATCGGGCTGCGAAAAATCCAGGCTCTCAACAGCTGCGGATCTTGCCATCCGCTTCGCCAGTTCAGACAGGCACAGGATCTGAATCGCTTTCACCCTGCCGATTCCTCTGACACGGGTCAACTGCTCAAAAGTCCAGCGATGGATATTCAGGATCCCTCTTCCCGAAAGATCTGACTGGATGAGCCTGTGGGCAAGCTGGAGAGAATTCTCTCCTCTTGTCCCGGTACGCAGAAGAACCGCCAGGAGCTCGGCATCCGTCAGATTCTCTGCTCCAAACCGCTCACATTTCTCATAAGGACGATCTTCTTGATACATTTCTTTGATCGTATTGTTCTTACTCATATCTTGATCCCATGATCAGTGCGATGATACAATACAATGATTTATTTTAGCACAATTTAAAAAAAGTGTATAGGCATTAGTCATTAAAATTCTGTGAATAGTTTGCTCATGCGGAAAGGAGCTGCAAAGCAGCGGATTTGAGCTGCCGCATGAACAAACAAATGTATTCAGAACGCCGCATACTTCCTGATGACCGCCTCGGCCACCTTCAGCCCGTCCATAGCCGCCGAAGTGATCCCTCCTGCGTAGCCCGCGCCCTCGCCGCACGGGTAGATCCAGGAAACGGAAGAAGTAAATTCCTCTCCGCGCAGGATCCGGACCGGAGAAGAGGTCCTGCTCTCCACGCCCGAAAGGATCACGTCATCTCCGGCAAAGCCATGAATCTTTTTATCCATCCCCCGGATGCCCTGTTCCAGAGAGATCGCCAGTTCTTCAGAGAAGATATTCCTCACATTTCCAAACGCATGACTGCCTTTTATATTGGGGATGATACTGCCGAAATTACTGCTCACCCTTCCGGCGCAGAAATCATCGAACCGCTGTACCGGGATACTTCCTTTTCCTTCTTCCCAGGCACGTTTCTCCAGTTCCCGTTGAAAACGCACTCCCGCAAGCGGGTGGTCAGAGCCATAATCTTCTTTTGAAACAGTGACTATGACCGCGCTGTTGGCATTCTCTCCCGCCCGGTCGTGATAACTCATTCCATTGACCGCCAGATACCCTTCCTCCGAAGAAGCATTGACCACATAGCCTCCCGGGCACATGCAGAATGTATATACACCTCTTCCGTTCTCAAGTTTCTCGGTCAGTTTATATGCAGCGGCCGAAAGCCTGCCCCGTTCCTTCCTTCCATATGCTGCTTCATCGATCATCTGCTGTGGATGTTCCACACGGACTCCGACTGCAAAGGACTTAGATTCCATAGGGATTCCTCTGTCAAAAAGCATCTGGAATGTATCTCTTGCGCTGTGTCCCACAGCAAGGACAGCTGCACCTGTTTTTATTTTCTGATCGTCATTTACGACAATGCAGTTTTCTTCCGGCAGGATATCCGTCACCTGGCTGTGAAAATGGAATTCACCCCCAAGCCGGATGATCTCGTTTCGCATTGCTTCTACTACATCGATAAGGATATCTGTTCCGATATGCGGCTTCTGCTCCCATAAAATATCCTGCGGAGCACCGAATTTTACGAACGTCTCCAGTACGAACCGGTTTCTTCCCGCGGAATCCTTCACCAATGTATTCAGCTTTCCATCAGAAAATGTCCCTGCGCCGCCTTCCCCGAACTGGACATTTGACGCAGTGTTGAGAACACCTGTCTCCCAGAACTCCTGTACATCTTTCTGCCGTTCCCTTACGGGAGCGCCGCGTTCTATAACAAGGGGCTCATATCCCTCCAGAGCAAGCAGGTACGCACAGAACAGCCCTGCAGGACCGCTCCCGATCACTATGGTCCTTCCCTGGATCCGCTCTGTTCCATGCGCTGGTGCACAATAAGGCTTTTCCTTGACCTTCTGCACCTTTCCTTTGGAAAACCGCAAGGTACGCTCTTCATTAAGGGTGGAAAAATCAATGGTATAGACATAATAAAGCTCCGGTTTTTTCCTTGCATCAAGAGAGCGTTTCCTTATGCTATATGTTTTCAGTTCGTTTTCTTTTATATACGCAGCCCGGAGCAGTTTCTTTCTGAGCTGCTCCGGTGTATGCTCCGCAGGGAGCTTTAACTGTGTGATCCTGAGCACAAAATTTCCTCCTTATTAATTATCAGACCTCTTATCACTGTTGGTATTGTTTCGGTTATTTCTCCTTTATCAGGCAGCGTTTTCCAACTGCCTGGCGCAGTGTTTTCTCACAAAATAGAAACAAACTGCCTGCATGACAATCGTTGCGATCCATGATCCCGGATAAGAAATAAACAGGAACCATAAAGATCTATGCTGTGGGAAAAAGGCATAAATCCACAAAATCCGCGTTCCCACTGTTCCGATCACGGACAGGATCATAGGCACTGCCGAATGTCCCATACCGCGCAAGGCGCCTGGGATCAGGTCCATAATCCCGCACAGGAAATAGGGAACCGTGGTAATGGACAGAATCTCCAGTCCGCACCGGATCACTTCCGTGTCCGCTGTATAGATCCTGAGAACCTGCGATCCGAATACATATGCTCCCACTCCCAGCACAACGGATACTCCGACAGATAAGATCATACAGTCTGCAAGCACTCTGTCCATACGTTTCTGCTTCCCAACGCTGTAATTCTGGCTGGTAAAGCTCATGCATGCCTGAGTAACGGCATTGACCGCCACATATAAAAAACCGAGAATATTGTTAGCCGCCGTATATCCCGCCATTGCTGTCGAGCCAAATGAATTTACAGAAGACTGAAGCAGAGCATTCGAAAAATTAATTACTGTACTCTGGATGCCGGCAGGTATGCCCACCTGGAAGATCCGTTTCAGGTAAGACCATTTCAGCGTCAGTTTTGAGAACCTCAGCTGGTAACTCCCCTCAGACTTATAAAGGCACCGGAGTACAAGTATACAGGAAATCATCTGTGAAGCCACCGTGCCGACCGCTACTCCCGCCACCCCCAGAGGAATCACAATGACCAGCAGAAGATCCAGCACTACATTAGTCAGACCGGCGGCAATAAGAAAGATCAATGGCCGTTTTGTATCGCCGACCGCCCGCAGAATTGCCGCGCCATAGTTATAAAGCATGAAAAACGGCATACCCATAAAGTAAATTCTCATATAAGTTACAGACTGATCGATCACATCCCCGGGTGTATCCATCAGTTGAAGAGCCAGCCTGGAAGCCCCGGCTCCGACAAAGGCCATGATAATTCCGCTGATCAGTGCCAGTGTGATGGCGGTATGTACGGCTTCTGACATTTCTTTATCTCGTCCTGCCGCAAAATACCTGGCAGCCAGAACATTTGCCCCAAGCGAAATCCCGATAAAAAGATTCGTAAAAATATTGATCAGCGCGGTTGTGGAACCAACCGCTGCAAGAGCCTGGCTTCCGCTGAACCTTCCGACAACTATAATATCTACAGCATTGAACATCAACTGGAGTATACTCGAAAGCATCAGGGGCAGAGAAAAAGAAATGAGCTTGTCCATGATCGTTCCGTTACACATGTCTATTTCATATTTATTTGTCTTCAATTTATGTCCATCTCCTTAAGTCCGATAACTTTTTCTGCATTGCATATCTTACTGCTT
>DXCD01000161.1 GCA_019116185.1 Candidatus Mediterraneibacter stercorigallinarum | reverse complement strand
GGCGAGGGAAGAATCGATGCATTCCGCGAGATGATCTGTGCTGAGACAGAGGAAGAGAGAGAGAAAGCTCTTGAGAAAGTCCTTCCGTATCAGCAGAGCGATTTCGAGAAGCTGTACGAGGCTCTTGAAGGAAATCCGGTAACAATCCGTTTCCTTGATCCGCCGCTTCACGAGTTCGTTCCGACAGAGGAAGAGGATATTAAGAAACTGGCAGACGCTCAGGGCAAATCTGTTGAGAGAATCAAAGAGATCATCGACAGCCTGCACGAGTTCAACCCGATGATGGGTCATCGCGGATGCCGTCTTGCAGTGACATATCCGGAGATCGCAAAGATGCAGACAAAGGCTGTAATCCGCGCGGCTATCAACGTACAGAAGGCTCATCCGGGCTGGAAGGTACAGCCGGAGATCATGATCCCGCTCGTAGGCGACATCAAAGAGCTGAAATATGTGAAGAAATTTGTTGTTGAGACAGCGGATGCTGAGATCGCGGCAGCAGGCAGCGACCTTGAGTACGAAGTTGGTACAATGATCGAGATCCCGAGAGCTGCTCTTACAGCTGATGAGATCGCGGCAGAGGCAGACTTCTTCTGCTTCGGTACAAATGACCTTACTCAGATGACATACGGATTCTCCCGTGATGACGCCGGTAAGTTCCTTGACGCTTACTATGACGCTAAGATCTTTGAGAACGATCCGTTCGCTAAGCTGGATCAGGTAGGCGTTGGCAAGCTGATGAAGATGGCGATCGAGTTAGGAAAACCGGTTAATCCGAAGCTCCACGTAGGTATCTGCGGCGAGCATGGCGGAGACCCGAGCTCTGTTGAATTCTGCAACAAGATCGGACTTGACTATGTATCCTGCTCACCGTTCCGTGTGCCGATCGCAAGACTGGCGGCAGCACAGGCAGCAATCGCTCAGAAGAAAGCGTAATTTCCGGATCTGTTGGTTCCGTTTGAGGAAACAGCAGCCGGTCAGGATGCTGAGAGATAAAATAAATAAGCGTATCACTAATTCGGTGATACGCTTATTTTTTAAGGTTATTTTCCGCTTCAGGACTGAAGCGCGTCATATCCGGTCTCGCCTGTCCGGATTTTGAGGACATTTCGGATCTCATAACTGAAGATTTTGCCGTCCCCCACCTCTCCGGTAAACGCGGCTTTCTGTATTGCTTTGATGGCTTTTTCCTCCCATTCTTCTGAGGATACCACGATCTCGAACTTGATCTTCGGATGCATGAAGATCTCAACCTCTGACCCGCGGACTACTTCTTTGAATCCTCTTTGGGCGCCGAAGCCCATGACCTGGGAGACTGTGATGCCGTTGACTTCTATGTCATTTAAGGCTGCTTTCACATCCTCAAATTTTTCTTCCCTTATGATCGCTTCTACTTTTATCATCATAGGATTTTTTTCCTCCTGTCTATTTTAAATCTGTGAATCTGCCTGGATCCTGCAAATATGTTTTCTTTTTAAAGATAGATAAGTTAATCAAGCCCGTTAAAGGACGGATAAGCATTCTCGCCGTGCTGGGTCATGTCCAGACCGATCAGTTCCTCTTTGGGTTCTACGCGCAGCTTGGTGAAGATGCGTACAATACCAATGCAGATGAGTGTGCCGGCGACTGCGACAGCAATTGTGACAAGGATGCTGAGGATCTGTGCGGTAAAAAGCTGTGTCTCGCCGAAAATAAGTCCGTCCCAGCGTGCGGCAGAGTTGATGGAACTCTGGCCGAACAGGCCGGTTGCGATACCGCCCCAGACACCGCCGATTCCGTGGCAGCCGAATGCATCCAGTGCATCGTCGATCTTTAATTTGTGTTTCACGATCTGCATTGTAAAACAGCAGATCGGGCTGACCAGTGCGCCGATAATAAAGGAGGCCCATATGGGAACATATCCGGCTCCCGGCGTGATTGCGACCAGACCGACAACCAGACCGGTGCAGGCGCCGACAAGAGTAGGCTTTCCGCTTTTAACAGTGTCGATCAGCATCCAGGAGAGCAGCGCGGCTGCAGCTGAGATGGAAGTCGTCATGAATGCATGAGCGGCAAGCCCGTCCGCGGCCAGCGCGCTTCCTGCATTGAATCCGTACCATCCGAACCACAGAAGAGCCGCACCCAGGGCGACAAAGGGGATGTTGTGGATACGGTAAGAAGTCTGTTCATAACCTTTTCTCCTGCCAAGATAGATGGCAAGTACAAGAGCGCTCACACCTGAGCTGATATGTACGACATTTCCTCCAGCAAAGTCCACGGAGCCAATGGCAGCGAGAAAGCCGCCTTCACCCCAGACCATGTGCGCCATCGGATAGTAGACGATGATAGACCAGAGGGCGATAAAGGCAAACAGTGCCTTGAATTTCATCCTGCCTACTACAGCGCCTGTGATCAGCGCGGGGGTGATCATGGCAAACATCATCTGGAATGCGGCGAATACAAGATGAGGAATCGTATCAGCATAAGGACCGGCCTCCCAGCCTACGCCGTTTAGGGCCGCCCATCTGAAATCTCCGATCACTCCGCCGTGGTTTCCTCCGAAGGCGAGAGAATAGCCGAAAAGCGTCCACATGATAACAGAGAGCCCCATAATAGCTACGCATGCCATCATTGTATTGCACACATTTTTTCTGCGTACCAGCCCGCCGTAGAAAAAAGCAAGGCCAGGTGTCATAATAAATACCAGAGCTGTGCAGATCATCATAAATCCAGTGTTTCCAGTGTCCATATAAAATACCTCCCATTCCTGTTTGAATTAAGATTGTAAATCAACAAGTTCCCCGGGAAATTTTATGGTGTAACCGCATATTTGCGGGGTTACAGGAGAGGCAGATGAGCCTCTATGACAAAAGAAAAAACGCCTGATCCGGAAGGGGCGGATGCCGCCTCCGTTGTCAGACGTCTTTGTCATGCCGTAAGGATAGCAGAGTGAAAAATGAATGTCAAGAGAAAATTTGCGAATCAATTTTTCTTAGCATCTTTTCCGTCGATCAGTTCGGCGTAAGTAATGTGAAAGACCTCGCACAGAGCTTTCAGCTCAATGTCCGTTACATACCGTTTGTTCGTCTCGATCCGTGTGATGACATTTTTGTCCATATCATAGCCTGCCAGCTGAAGCTTATAGGCAAGAAGACGCTGTGAAATGTGATGTGTCTTTCTGAGCTCAATCAGATTATCTGCTATCAGGTTTTTCTGTCCGGTTGCTGTCATTGGTTTTGGCATTGTTCTGACCTCGTCTTTCTTAAGAATGTATCATTTTCTGCACCATACATATTGATTTTATATTTGCAGACTTTTATAATCGGTTGTAAAAGTGATACAAAATGAGGCGGATATATGAAAAGTCAAAAAAATGTTGACAATGTACGATGCGGAGATAAAAGGAGAGTCCGAGCGCTTCTGGCTGCGGCTGCTGCGTCTGTTATGCTGTTTTTGCTGTTTGGGGAGGGAGGCTGGCTTGGCCGGCGCAGTCTCAGTGACCGCGGCATTCCTGATGCAGTGAGCAGCCGTACGGTAAATGGGGAATGTTACCTGGATGTTGTGGCAAATACGGACAGGATTGAAGATGAGGCGGAGTTTGCCCGTACAGTGGTGCAGAGTGCAGGGACAATTCATTTCATTCAATGAAGCTGTCTACGGACCGGGGAGGGTATCCGTCCAGTCTGGAGATCAAGGTTTATCTGCGGCGCGCGGATATCAATACCGTGCAGCCGGCGTTCGTGATCCGGTATGAACCCGCGGAAGGAATGAGAAGAGAACCACATAACATAAAAGACGACGTGGAAAAATATAAGCTTTATGTGGATGATAAAGAAATTCCATGCTATTATTATTGATAAGGTGTTCTGAAAGAACAGAGAAAAACAGTGATCAGGCTGAATACAGGAGTAGGTTTTATGGAGAGATCTCATGACAATATGAAATACTGCCTTGCGGATGCTTTGAAGCGCTGTATGAAACAGGCTCCGCTTGAAAAGATAACAGTGAGCGGAATTGTAGAAGAATGCGGGACAACACGTCAGACTTTTTACAGGCATTTTAAGGATAAGTATGATCTGGTAAACTGGTATTTTGACAAGATTCTGCAGGAGTCTTTTGAACATATGGGAGAGGGAAGGACAGTCTATGAGGGGCTGGTCAACAAGTTCCATTATATCCAGGAAGAGCGGCTGTTTTTTAAGGCGGCCTTTAAGAATGACGCGCAGAATAATCTGAGAGACCATGATTTCCATCTGATTCTGGCATTCTACACAGAGAGGATCGAGGGAAAGACAGGGAAAAAGATGCCGGAACATCTACGGTTCCTTCTGGAGATGTACTGCCAGGGATCCATTTATATGACAGTCCAGTGGGTGTTGGGGAAGATCAAAGGAAGCCCGGAAGAGATGGCGGAATCTCTGGTGGATGCAATGCCGGCGGAACTTGGAGACGTGTTCCGGAAGCTGGAGCTTTTATAGGAGCTGATCTGTATGAAAAGTGACAGATCAGCTTTTTTGTAACTTTCTATTTTTTCAGCGGATTGTTAAAA
This sequence comes from Candidatus Mediterraneibacter stercorigallinarum, assembly GCA_019116185.1. Taxonomy (GTDB): domain Bacteria; phylum Bacillota; class Clostridia; order Lachnospirales; family Lachnospiraceae; genus Mediterraneibacter; species Mediterraneibacter stercorigallinarum. The sequence continues at coordinate 17,005 of DXCD01000161.1, read as the reverse complement.
TATAAACAGAAAGCAGTAATTGAAAAAAATGAGAAAAGGAGATTGGTGACAATGGCAAACAGAATTATGCTCAATGAGACATCTTATCATGGCGCGGGCGCAGTCCGGGAGATTGCTGCAGAAGCGAAAGCCAGGGGCTATAAGAAAGCATTCGTATGCTCTGATCCTGACCTGATCAAATTCGGCGTGACTGCGAAAGTTACAGATGTACTTGACAACGCAGAACTTGCTTACGAAATTTATTCGGATATTAAGGCGAACCCGACGATCGAAAATGTACAGCATGGCGTACAGGCATTTAAGGATGCGGAGGCAGACTATATCATCGCGATCGGCGGCGGTTCTTCCATGGACACAGCAAAAGCGATCGGCATTATTATTGCGAACCCGGAGTTTGAGGATGTGAGAAGCCTTGAGGGAACAGCGCCGACGAAGAATCCGTGTGTTCCGATCATTGCGGTTCCTACAACAGCGGGAACGGCAGCTGAGGTAACGATCAACTATGTGATCACAGATGTAGAGAGAAAGAGAAAATTCGTGTGTGTTGACCCGCATGATATGCCTGTCATCGCTGTCGTGGATCCGGATATGATGTCCTCTATGCCAAAGGGACTGACCGCTTCCACCGGTATGGACGCCCTGACACATGCCATTGAGGGATATACCACAAAGGCGGCATGGGAAATGACGGATATGTTCCACCTCAAAGCTATTGAGATCATTTCAAAGTCCTTAAGAGGCGCGGTTGCCAACGAAAAGGAAGGCAGGGACGGAATGGCTCTCGGGCAGTATATCGCTGGAATGGGATTCTCCAATGTGGGACTCGGTATCGCGCACTCTATGGCGCATACACTGGGCGCGGTATATGACACGCCCCACGGAGTTGCCTGCGCGATGATGCTTCCGATCGTTATGCAATACAATGCAGACTGCACCGGCGAAAAATACCGTGAGATCGCAAGGGCGATGGGAGTCAAAGGCGTGGATGAGATGTCTGCGGAAGAATACAGAAAAGCAGCGGTAGACGCTGTACAGCAGCTCTCTATCGACGTAGGCATCCCGACGAAGCTGGAAGCGATCAAGGAAGAGGACCTTCAGTTCCTTGCAGAGTCCGCGCACGCAGATGCATGCGCGCCGGGCAACCCCAAGGATGCAAGCGTAGAAGATTTAAAGGATCTGTTCCGCAAGATCATGTAATTAGAAAGTGATAATGCAGGCATGGAAAAGATAATATGCTAAAAGGCAGTATGCCGAAAGCCTGTTCCGGGAAAAAGCTTGACAGCTCTGACCCGGGACGGGCTTTTTCGTTTCATTTTCGGCTCTTTCTTGTGACAGTACTGGACGTAACGTCCGGGAAGAGGTAAAATCATAATATGAAACTGGCAGTGCCAGAGAAGGGAGATGACCGGATGAGATCATTTATCTATGTGGTCAGAGACCGAGCGGGCATCCATGCAAGACCCGCCGGGTTCGTGGTAAAAGAAGCGAAAAAGTACAAAGCACAGGCAGTTATCGTGCTGGGAGACAAGAGGGCGGACGCAAAGAAGCTGACAGAACTTATGTCCATGGGTATCAAATATGGAGATGAGATCAAGGTCGAAGTAAGCGGCGAAGATGAAGAAATGGCATGTACAGCTCTGGAGACAGTGCTGAAGGAACATCTGTAAAAGCGAGGGAGGGCATTATGGCAAATATTTGGCATGATATCAGTGAAGAGAGGATATTCCCGACAGATTTTATTTCCGTGATCGAGATATCCAAGGGAAGCAAGAAGAAATATGAACTTGACAAAGAGACCGGTTATATCATACTGGACCGGGTGCTGTATACATCGACACATTATCCGATGAATTACGGGTTCATTCCGCGCACGCTCGGAGATGACGGCGATCCTCTGGATGTGCTTGTTATGTGCTCTGAACCGCTGGAACCGCTCACGCTGGTGCGCTGTTATCCGATCGGAGTGATGAAGATGACGGACGGGGATGCAGGGGATGAGAAGATCATCGCAATCCCATGGGCTGATCCTACATATGAAGCTTATACGGACATCTCAGAGCTGCCGAAGCATATTTTTGACGAGATCCGGCATTTCTTTACCGTGTACAAGGATCTGGAGGGAAAGAAGACTGCGGTAAATGAATTTGAAGGCGCTTTGGGCGCTGTCCAGGTCATAGAAGAATGCATTGACCGTTACAAGGAAAAATATGGGAATAATGACGAGATAAAAGCAGAAAATAAATAGGTGAGGAGAAAAACGATGGAAAAATTCAGTGATAACATTAAGAAGGTTATCCTTGCAGGGATTGGAGCTGTGGCAGTGACAGCTGAAAAGTCGAAAGATCTGCTGGACGAGATGGTGGAAAAAGGCGAGCTGACTGTTGAGCAGGGCAAGGTTCTTAACGAGGAATTGAAACACAATATCAAAAAAACCGTGAAAGCGAAAGTGAATGAGGTGAAACCGGCGACAGCAGAAGATCTGTCAGAGCTTTTGGATAAGATGACCCCGGAGCAGATCGCGGCACTCAAGGAGCAGATCCTTAAGAAGGAAGCAGAATCAGAACAGGAAGCTTCAGAGGGAGAATAATAAAGACCGATGAGTACAAAAGAACCGATCGAATACAATTCAAGGCTGCGGGAGATCACGGCTGTACTTCGCAGACATAATATTACCCGCGGGGTAACGCCGAAGAAGCTACGGGCTATCCTGGAGGATCTGGGCCCTACCTTTATCAAACTGGGGCAGATCATGTCCATGCATTCTGACATCCTTCCCAAAAGGTATTGCGATGAACTGATGCGTCTTCGGACCGATGTGACTCCCATGCCCTTTGAGGATGTGATCGCTGTGATCGAAGAGTCCTACGGAAGATCCTGGAAGAGGGTATTCTCATCCATCGACGAGAAGCCGCAGGGTTCTGCATCGATCGCCCAGGTCCACCGGGCCGTGCTCCGCAGCGGCGAAGAGGTCGTGGTCAAGGTACAGCGCAGAGGGATCTACGAAAAGATGGCGAGGGATATCGCACTCCTGCACAAAGCGGTAAAGCTGATGCCTCCGGTGAGCATCAAGGGCATGGCAGATCTGGATCTTGTGCTGGACGAAATGTGGTCTGTCACGAGAGACGAGATGAATTTCCTGACGGAAGCGTCGAATATGGAGGAGTTTGCCCGCAGGAATAAAGAAGTACATTTCGTGGGCACGCCCATTCTGTATCAGCAGTACACGACGGTAAATGTCCTTGTGATGGAGTATATCGACGGGTGCGGGATCGATGACAAGGAAAAACTGATTGAGCTGGGCTATGATTTGAAGGAGATCGGGAGCAAACTGGTTGACAACTATATCAAACAGGTTATGGATGATGGTTTTTTCCATGCGGACCCGCACTCCGGAAATGTAAAGATCCGGGAAGGAAAGATCATCTGGATCGATATGGGGATGATGGGCAGGCTCACAGAGCATGACCGGGAGATGATCGGAAAAGCAGTGCAGGGCGTGGCGCTGAATGATGTAGGGCTCATCCAGCAGGCAGTACTGGGAATCGGCGAATTCAAGGAGCGTCCGGATCAGCGGAGGCTGTATGAGGATATTGACGGGCTGCTCATGAAATACGGAAGTGTGGACATGGGGCAGATCAATGTGGCGGAAGTCATGACTGACCTGATGGATGTAATGAAAGATAATAAGATCAAAATGCCCCACGGGCTTACCATGCTGGCACGCGGGCTGACCCATATGGAGGGTGTGCTGGCGGATATCGCGCCGGACATCAATATGGTAGAGATTGCAACGGCGCACATGTCAGGAGAATTCTTCCGTAATCTGGATATCAAGAAGGAACTGAAGAGCAGCGGAAAGAGCATTCTCCGGTCATTCCGTAAAGCGCTGGATCTGCCTTCCATGGTATCGGACATGATGAGCGGATACCTGAAAGGCCAGGCAAAGGTCAATCTGGACCTTCAGGTCACTGATGACCTGGCAAATCTTCTCCGCCGGCTGGTCAGGAATATTGTCATGGGGCTTTGGGTCATGGCGCTTCTGATCAGTTCAAGCATTATCTGTACCACGAACATGACGCCGAAGATCCTGGGAATCCCGGCGCTGGGCGCATTTGGGTATATGCTTGCGTTCGTGATCGTGATGTACGTGTTCATCAAGCACCTGTTGTCCAGAAAGTGATGAAACGGCTTTCGGAAGAGCGGGACAAAACAGGGATGTGCAGACAAAATGAGGATAGGAGCAGGAGTGAGAAATGAAGAAAGACAGGAAAAGCCCGTTGACAGAGAGCTTCGGCTACGCTTTTGAAGGCATATGGACAGGGATCCGCAAGGAACGTAATATGAAGATCCACTGTCTTGCGATTATTCTTGTAACATTGGCGGGGACGCTGTTTCAGATCACTGCCGTGGAGTGGTGTATCTGCCTGCTCCTATTTGCCCTGGTGGCATCACTGGAGCTGGTGAATACAGCAGTGGAAGCAGTGGTGGACCTGGTGACGGAAGAGAAAAAACCTCTGGCAAAAATCGCGAAAGATACAGCGGCAGGCGCAGTGCTTTTTTCTGCAATTGTGTCAGTGATTATCGGCTGCATAATTTTCGTTCCATATTTAATGGAACTGTTTCAAAAGATGTGATACAATAGCAGGGTATGAAAGCGGCGGGGCGGATTCGAGCATCCGCTTGAAACGGAAAGGAAAGACAAGATAATGAATGATAACAGTACAACGGTGACAAAACAGGAGACTCTGGCGGCCCTCAGGAATCCGGGCGAGCTTTATGTGGTGATGTCCGGTGCCACCAGGCTGCCTTTCGTGTTCTGTGATGAGGAGACATATGATGATGAGGTTTTTCTCTATTACAGAGCAGAGGATGCACAGGAGAAGGCAAAAGGCCTGAGAGAAAAGAAGTATGCTGCAGCAGTGGCAAAGCTGGAAGAGAAGCAGCTGCTTGCGTTCTATACAAGCCTGTATACAATGGGCGTGAATTGTCTGGCAGTCAATAATGGAACAGACACACAGATTAATGTACAACTCTCGGACCTTGTGGTCCGAAGGAAACCGGAAGAGATGCCTGAAGGGAAGAAACCCATTGAAAATCCGGAGCTGCATTTGACTGCGATTTATTTTATGCAGGAGATGCGCAGACAGGCACAGCCACAGCCGACAGAAGAACTCAGGGAGCTTCAGGAAGAGCTGCTTGCGCATTACGGGAAAGGAACATATGTTGTGGCAGTAAGGGAAGACGGACAGATCCCGGTGTTAAAGCAGAAGGACGGCGCGGTATACCAGCCGATATTTACGGATATACTGGAATTCCAGAAGTTCACCAGAGGAGAGAAGATGAAGACGGCGGTTATTCCGGCGGCAAAGATTCCGGAGATCCTGATTGCAGAGACAAAGGGCGTTGTCATCAATCCGTTCGGAGTAAATGTACAGCTCCAGGTGACAAAGAAGAGACCGGCGGGAGACGCGTAGAAGATACAAGAACTGTTAATATACAGCTGGCAGAGCCTGACGCGTGTTATTAGTGGAGGGGCTCTGCCTTTTTATCGGGAATCGATTGCTTTTTAAAAAGCAATCGGGTATAATCTTATGTGATAAAGAGGGCCGTGAATAAGGGACTTTACTGTGTGGACAGTGGCTCTGACAGACAAGGAGGACAAAAAAGATGAAGAAAAAGTCTTTGGCAGCATTGATGGCAGCGGTCATGGTATTTTCCATGGCAGGATGCGGAAGCAGTGGAGATGACAATGACGCGGCAGATCAAACGGACGCTCAGGCAGAAGATGGCGGATCAGAGGAAGAAGAGACAGAGATCCAGGTGTTCATCGCGGCAAGCCTGAACACGGTTATGACAGAGCTGGCTGATATGTACAATGAGGACCATCCGAATGTGAAGATCACATTTAATCCGGATAGTTCAGGTACTCTCCTCACGCAGATCCAGGAAGGGTACGAGTGTGATATCTTTTTCTCGGCAGCGCAGAAGCAGATGGATGACCTTGAAGCAGACGGGCTGATGGTAGAGGGTACGAGAGCGAATGTAGTGAATAATCAGGTCGTTGTTGTTACTTTGAAGGACAGCGGGACTCAGGTTACAGGGCTGGAAGACATCGGGAAAGCAGAGAGCGTTGCCCTGGCAGGCGGAAGTGTTCCGGTAGGCAGGTATACGAGACAGGCACTCATTAACCTTGGCATGCTTCCGGAGACAGATGACCCTGCGTCCATTACCACACAGGAGATCTCAGATGCTCTGGGCGGCGTGGAGATCAGCGAGCAGGACAATGTGAGCAAAGTCCTTACTGCTGTTGTGGAAGGCTCCTGCGAAGTGGGCACGACGTATTATTCTGATACATATGGATTTGAGGATCAGCTGGATATCCTTCAGACAGTGAGCTATGACCTGACCGGAAATGTAATCTATCCGATCGCCCGCGTGGTAAATGAGGAAGCAGATGACGCGCAGAATCAGGCGGCAGATGATTTCCTGGCTTTTATACTCTCAGATGAAGCAAAAGAAGTGTTTGAATCCTATTATTTTGACACGAATGTAGAATAAGAGTAAAATAAAACAAAAACAGCAGGCGGCGGACAGGGAGTCAGAGCAGAATGGGCGAGAGCCCTTGTCCGCCGCTTTTTCTGCGGGCCGGTTTTTGCGAGGGACACTTATACAGGCGGAAGATGGAGGAATAAGATGGAAGAGATCATGGAGATTATAAAAGAACTGGACTGGAGTCCTTTGTTTATATCCATAAAGACGGGGATCGTGGCGACTGTGATCTCCTTCTTTTTAGGTATCTTCGCCGCGCGCAAGGTGGTGAAGGCATCCCCGGGGAAAAAGGCAGTCATTGACGGTATCCTGGCTCTTCCCATGGTGCTGCCTCCCACTGTGGCGGGCTTTTTTCTTCTGCTTTTGTTCAGCAGGAGAAGACCTTTTGGGGAATTTCTGTTTGAAGAGTTTGGTTTCAAAGTGGTTCAGACATGGCTGGGCTGCGTGATTGCGGCAACGGTTATCGCCTTTCCGCTTATGTACAGAAATGCAAGGGCAGCCATGGAGCAGATCGATGTAAACCTGGTCTATGCAGGCAGGACGCTGGGCATGTCGGATACTAAGATCTTCTGGAAGATCATTGTCCCCACCGCGGGACCGGGTATTGCCTCGGGTACGATCCTTACATTTGCAAGGGCGCTGGGAGAGTACGGGGCAACGTCCATGCTGGCGGGGAATATCCCGGGCAAGACGGGGACCATATCGCAGAAGATCGCTATGGTCATCCAGGACGGGGATTACCTGACCGCCGGGATCTGGGTGGCAGTGGTCATGGTCATTGCATTTGTGGTGATCTTTCTTATGAACCTGATTTCAGGGAAGAAGATGAAAAATATCGGGAGGTGGTAAGGCATGTCGATCAAAGTTCAGATCCAGAGGAAACTGGACAGCTTTCTTCTGGATATCAGTTTTCAGAGCGAATGCCGCCGCATCGGCATCCTGGGCGCCTCCGGCTGTGGGAAGAGCATGACGTTAAAAAGTATTGCCGGGATTGAGACGCCGGATCAAGGGCATATCGAAGCAGAAGGACGCACCCTTTTTGACCGGGCGGACAGGATCAATCTGAAACCTCAGAAGAGAAATGTAGGATACCTGTTTCAGAATTATGCCCTGTTCCCCACAATGACTGTGGAGAAAAATATCGCCGCGGGACTCAAAGGGAGCAGACAGGAAAATGAAGTCAGGGTGCGTGAGATGGTGAAGAAATTTCAGCTGCAAGGGCTGGAGAAACGTCTGCCCGGCCAGCTCTCAGGGGGACAGCAGCAGAGGGTGGCGCTGGCCCGGATCATGGCATATGAACCGGACGTGATCCTGCTGGATGAACCGTTTTCTGCCCTGGACATGTATCTGAAGGACCGGCTGCAGCAGGAACTGATGGACATGCTCGCAGATTACAGGGGAACCGTTATCATGGTGTCCCACAACAGGGATGAGCTTTACCGGTTCAGCGAGGAACTGCTGATCATTGACCAGGGACACATCGCGGCAGCCGGCGAGACAAAGGAACTGTTCAGAAATCCGGTGAGCAGAGAGGCAGCGCGCCTGACCGGGTGCAAGAATTTTTCACGGGCCCGGCGGTTGGATGCGCACACAGTGGAGGCTGAGGACTGGGGGATCATTCTGCACACGAAGGGAGAAATACCGGAGGATGTGCAGTGGCTCGGTTACCGCGCGCACGACTTTGTCCCTGTGTGGGGAGAACGCGGAGAGAATATGCTGCGGTTTGACCTGGAAAGCAGCGCGCTCCTTCCTTTTGAGAGAAACTATTATCTCCGTCCGGAGAACAGCGCAGGTTACATCGAAAGCGGAGCGGCAGCAGATACAGATCATCATCAGGAAGCGCAGAATATATGCTGGTTCGTGCAGCGGGAGAAGATCGAAGAGCTGGATGCTAAAGGATTTCCGAATTATCTGCTGTTTAAAGAAGACAGGATATTGTTTCTAAAATAAAGGGAAAATAGCTTTTATAAGGGTTTGACCTGTTTGGGTTTTATGAAAACGTGTTATTTAAAAATAAGTAAAATGAGTGAAATGTATTTACAAGCCAAGGGTTCTGCTATATAATTGCGACTTGTGAAACAGACCGAAAGGATATGTCCGGGTGTGGCATATCCTTTTTTATGAGACCAAAATCAGCAGATAAAGAGAAGTATGAGAGGTGCCAGACAGATGAAAGCAGTACAGCAGGATATGACTTCAGGAAGCCCGATGAAGATTATTTTAAGCTTTACATTACCGATTTTCATTGGGAATGTTTTTCAGCAGTTTTACAATATGGCAGACGCGGTGATCGTCGGAAAGTTCGTGGGGACAGGAGCATTGGCTGCTGTGGGCAGTACAGGGACGATCATGTTTTTGATCTATGGATTCGTGGTGGGCATGACGGCAGGCTTCACGGTTCTGACAGCTCAGAAGTTTGGAGCGGGAGACATGGAGGCAATGCGTAAAACAGTGGCCGGAGCAGCGCTCCTTTCTCTGATTATAGGTATCATTCTGACCGCTGCATTCATGATTTTTATGGAGCCATGGCTGGTGTTGATGAACACGCCGGAGGACATTTTTAAAGACGCCTATTCTTATATCATGATTATCAGCGCGGGGATTCTGGCTCAGATGCTCTACAATCTGCTTGCAAGTATTTTGAGGGCACTGGGGAACAGCAAGGTTCCGCTCTACTTTCTGATCCTCTCAGCGGGGCTCAATATTGTGCTGGACCTGGTACTGATCATTGTTTTCCGGATGGGAACAGCAGGCGCTGCCGTTGCCACGGTGATCTCCCAGGGAGTGTCGGGGCTGCTCTGTCTTGTATATATTGTAAAAGCAGTGCCTGTCCTGCGGATGAACAGAGCGGACTGGCATCCCTCGGGAATGCTGCTGAAGACTCAGCTGCGGATCGGGATCCCTATGGCGCTTCAATATTCGATCACTGCCATTGGTACGATGATGGTGCAGTCGGCGCTGAATATTCTGGGATCTACACTGGTGGCGGCTTTTACAGCGGCAAGCAAGATCGAGCAGGTGGTCACACAGGCTTATGTCGCGCTGGGAACTACCATGGCGACTTATGGCGCGCAGAATATGGGGGCTGGCGATGTGTCCCGTATCAGAAAAGGATTTAAATCGTGCACGATTCTCGGTGTGATCTACTCGATTGCCGCAATGGCGCTTGTGATGACAGTCGGAAAATATATGACATATCTCTTTGTGTCAGAGGATGTGGCGCTTATTATGGATTCGGTCGATATTTATCTGAAATGTGTCGGGATATTCTTCATTCCTTTGGCTGTTGTAAATATATACCGTAACGGGATACAGGGACTTGGATATGGGATTCTTCCTATGATGGCAGGCGTGGCTGAACTGGTCGGAAGAGGCGTAGTGGCCGTGATCGCGGCAGGACAGAGAAGTTATACCGGAGTCTGCCTGGCAAGCCCGGCAGCGTGGATCCTGGCAGGAGCGCTCCTGATCGGAATGTATTACTACATCGTAAAGATTGACCTCAAAAAAATATTCCGCGGCAAAAGCCCGGAATCGTAAAGTTTAGGCGAAGCCCGATGGCCATGCATACAAGACATATACACAACCATCGTCCTCTTGTTTTCATGTACTAAGCATACCAGGCAATTGTGAATCGAGTGTGACAATATATGGAAGAAATCTTAAAAATTATTAAAAGAAAATAAAGGTACAGACAAGGACCGCGGACAGGCTGAAAAACTGTCCGCGGTCCTTTTTTGAACCTGCCGGTCAAAGGATATTCAAAGAATATTTATTGCCCGGCAGATGTTTTGTTTACTGTGTGCATCATTTCTTTCGCCGCGTTCAGCCAGCGCTCTTTCTCTGCCTCAAACTTCTCAAAAAGCCATGCTATGGCCAGGTCCATGCCTTCCTCTGACAGAGGAAAATTCTCCTGTTCGATCTGGTCCTCCGGAGTCTGTTCAAAACACCAGGGCTCCGGGTAAATAAAGACAGTGAAAGTAGTACTGTTCTTTCCATCGTCTCCCCGGAAGAGATAGCGCATGCCGTTGTGGCTTCCGGAAAACGGTTCCTTTTTTAATCCTCCGACAGGGATAAGCTTTTTATCGATCATTGTCAAATCTCCTTAATATAACAAATGAAACTGTGCCTGCAGACCGGTCTGTATCCGGCACATGCATGAACATAATAATATTATAATTCCGTCTGATGCTGCGTCAAGGAGAATGTGGGGAAAGCTATTTTGCGGCAGCGTCGGCAAATTCTGTGGTTACAAGATCCTCGTAAGGCACACGCTCTTCCAGTTCGCCTGCGCTTTCCAGAATATCCTGGAGCAGGTCAAAGCTGCTCTCTTCAAAGATCAGGTCGCTCTTCCACGTGTCCTGGTCATAGTAGCGGGTCACGATCGTTGTAATAGTCTCCAGATCGGTCTCCGGGAATTGGGGTTCAATGATCTTCGCAATCTCTTCCGGGGTATGCGCCTGGACATAGTCCATGCCCTTCTGGAGCGCGTTGGTAAAGCCCTGTATCACGTCCGGATTCTCGTCAATGTAGCTCTGTTTTGCACTGAAGGCAGTGTAAGGTACGTATCCGCTGTCTTCCCCAAGGGAAGCTACCACATAGCCTTTGCCCTCTGACTCAAGGGTAGTCGCTCCTGGCTCGAACTCGACCGTAAATTCTCCCTGCCCTTCAGAAAAGGCGGCAGCAGTGGAACCAAAGTCAATGTTCTGATTGATCTCAAGATCTGTTTCAGGATCAATTCCGTTTTCTTTCAGGATATACTCGAATACCATCTCCGGCATTCCGCCCTTACGTCCGCCGAGTACAAGATGGCCTTTTAAGTCTTCCCAGGTGAAGTCAGGCATCTCTTCCCGCGCGACCAGGAAATTCCCGGCGCGCTGGGTGAGCTGGGCAAAGTTGACCACATAGTCCGTGGCGCCTTCGGCGTAGGTGTAAATGGACGCTTCTGATCCCATGAAGCCGATGTCAGCTTCGCCGGAGATGACGGCGGTCATGGTTTTATCTGCGCCAAAACCGCAGATCAATGTCAGGTCAATGCCTTCTTCTTCAAAATACCCCTCTTCAATGGCGACATACATCGGTGCATAGAAAATAGAATGGGCGACCTCGTTTAATGTCACTTCTACAAGTTCCTTTTCTTCGGATTTTTCTTCGGAAGTGCTTTCGGGCTCTGTCGTCTCCTTGTCTGTATCCTGCGCGCAGCCGGCAAGGAGTGACAGGGAGAGGACAGCAGCGCTCAGGCAGGCTAAAATACGCTTTTTCATAATTCCTCCATATAGATCTGTCATTTTGATTTCTTAGTATTATATGAAGGGAAATGCAGGAAGTTCCGCGTGCGTCAAGCGGATAAAGAAAAACCTGCCGAAATTATGCTCCGCAGACAGGAGAAAAATCTTCTGTCCGGGATACATAAATGTTTCGGCAGGTATTATTATTTCAATTATTTTATTCGTCAGCGTAATCGTCTTCAAATGCATCGTCATAGTCGTCGTAATCATCGCCGCCTCTTGACGTGATGGCGAGGATCAGAGAGACTACAGCCAGCACAGCAGCCACGACAGCCGCAACGAAGAGCTGCAGGTCATCCCCTTTTCTGAGGAATGCAAATACAGCACTGCCCAGGTAGAAGATCATGGGCAGGAGGAATGCAAATACGCTGTTCGTCCGTATCATGATGAAATACAGCAGCGCGGATACGAGCAGGCACAGGGCAAGTATAATAAATGTCATGCCGGCAACCCCGTTGTCCGTGGTAGAGGACAGCCCGGTGGTAAAGCCTCTGTATGCAAAGTAGCCGAACCCGAGAAGAGAGAGGATGCCGAGAATGACGCGCATCACTCGGAATCTTGGTGTGTCCTCGTAGTAATCGTCATCATCGTAATCATCATCGTATTCAGGCTCGGGTTTTTTTGTGGCAGGTTTTGCAGAAGTGTTTTTCCTACTTGCCGGAGTAGAAGAAGCGCTGTTTGATGCTGCCCGGTCTTCTTCATCTTCCAGGGATCTCTTCTTCTTTACAGGTTTTCCGATTGTGCCGGTGGCAAGCATGTCCTCGTAGCTTTGGCGTGCTGCCTTTTCACGTTTTGTACGAACTTTTTCCGGCGGGATATTGCTGTAACGCTTTTCTTCAAGATCATCTGCGGGCATATTTTCTGCGGAGCGTTTTTTTACCGGCCTTTTTGCAGGAGCGGCAGAGACGCTCTCAGACGCTGCGTCAGCCCTGGAAGCGGATTTCGCCGCTGTGCCGGATTTGGAAGCAGCTGTTTTCCCATTTTCAGTTTTTTGTGCAGCTTTTTTTACATTCGGGACCGGAGTGGTCTTGGATGCTGCGCCGGTTTTTGGAGCTGTATCCTTTGCCGGCGCACTGGCTTTTGCGGCGGCTTTTTTGGCACGCTGTTTGTCGAGATTCCACTGCTTGCGGCAGTCCCGGCAGATCGCATATTCGTTAAAGATCGGATCACCGTTTTCATTGGTGCCAATCTGTTTATTTTTTAATTCAAGCTCTTTTCCACATATTGGACACTTCATAAATCTATACTCCTCTCTTTTGTTGGACAAATTTACAACACGGACATTATAACATTTTGAGGGCATAAGAACAATGAAAAAATACAATATATGCTCGAAAAGTGCAATATTTAGACGAATTATGTCGAAGCTTCTGAAAGAAGAAGCAGAAGAAGATTATTTTTTCTCCGGAGTATCAGGCGTATTTGCCAGGTTTTTGTTTGCTGTGGCGGGCGGCATGTACTGGACGACATCATTGTAGGACGCCAGTTCATCTTCACTCTGTGGGAGTGAGGGAATCAGGCCGGTACAGTCCATTGCGGAAGCAGCGTTAGAGAGATAGTCAAAATCATCGATTAACTGTTTGGTGGATTTCTTTTTCAATTTTCTTACCTCTTTTTCATTTTTCGGTTAGTATCTCCGGGCAGAAAAATTGTATTCACGGGAAAATGTGTTATACTGTTTTACAGTTCATACGTAATATTAAGCTTGCGCCGGTCTGAACCAACATGTATGGATAAACAGAAAGAAAAGGGGAATGAATATGAAAATTATTGCAGATACACATGCCCATACTCTGGCAAGCGGGCATGCATACAGCACTATTAAGGAAATGGCGGCCGCGGCCAAGGCAAAGGGCCTGAAGGCTTTGGCTCTCACTGAGCACGCGCCGGAGATGCCGGGAACATGCGGGCTGTTTTATTTTCAGAATCTGGATGTGGTGCCAAGGGAAGCGGACGGAGTACGACTTTTGATGGGAGCGGAGGTCAATATCATGGATCCGGACGGAACGATTGACCTTCCGGAGAAGACATGCATGGACCTGGATATTGTCGTGGCGAGCATCCATCCGCCGTGCTATGGGCTGGACCATACTCCTGAGGAAAATATCAGGGCGTATGTGGAAGTGATGAAAAAACCATATGTAAATATTATCGGACATCCGGATGACGGAAGATTTCCGTTTGATTACGAAATACTTGTCAAGACAGCAAAGGAGACGGGAACGCTTCTTGAGATCAATAATTCTTCCATGCGTCCCCAGAGCAGCAGAAAAGGGACCAGGGAAAATATACTGACCATGCTGGATCTGTGCAGGCAGTACGAGGTGCCTGTGACGACCGGAAGTGATGCCCACGTGGATGTGGATGCGGGGAATTTTATTTCTGTCAGAGAAGTGCTGGAATACTGTAATTTCCCGGAAGAGCTGGTTGTGACAGCGGACTGGGAGCGGCTGAGAAGCTTTCTTAAATTTTAAGGCTCCTGCCGTAACCGGTTATCTGCGCGCCCTGCCCGGAGGATAAAAGGCTGCGCGTGATGTCCCGGAAAAGCCGGGCATACAGCTGATCGAATAAAACCGGGGATGCAGCAGAGCGAATAAAGTGGTGGACTTTAAAAGTTTAGTGTGCTAAAATATAATAGCGACCTGGAAAGACAGGGGATGTGCCGATACATAACACTCACTTGTGTTCCGGTCAGATTTATGCCGCGGGGCTTGTAAAGGAGAAAGTATTCTATGAGTAAGAAGATCAGGACGGAGGCAGTGGACTATCTTTTTAAGGCCATTCTCAGTCTGGAAAATAAAGAAGAATGTTATACTTTTTTTGAAGATATCTGTACGATTAATGAGCTGCTTTCTTTATCTCAGAGATTCGAGGTGGCAAAGATGCTGAGGGAGCAGAAGACCTATCTTGAGATCGCGGAAAAGACAGGGGCATCTACGGCAACCATCAGCCGTGTAAACCGCTCTCTGAACTACGGGAATGACGGGTATGACATGGTATTCGAGCGGATTGATAAAAAGGAAGACTAAAAGAAAGGATCGCGTTTCGGGCAGAAGAGCCAGAGTACAGATCATAGAAGAGAACATTGTAAAATGAGAAAAACCGGAAACCGGCATGGATATGTGCGAGGTCTCCGGTTTATTTTGTGAAAAAATATTTTGCAAAAAAGTGAACCGGATCGCAGCTGGCGGCGAATATAAAGTGAAAAGACAATTAAGGGAATGGAGGTGAGGCTTTGGAAGCGAGAGAGATCGAGAGATGCATCGATGAGTTCGGCACGGATATTTACCGGTTCTGCCTGAAGCTCTGTATGAGCAGGCAGGACGCGGAAGACCTGTACCAGCAGACTTTCCTGAAAGCACTGGAAAGCAGCCGCGCGCTCGACTGGGAGGAGAATCCGAGAGCGTTTTTCTTTACTGTGGCGCACAATCTGTGGAAGAGCGGCAGAAGAAAAGCAGCGAGACGCAGCGCTATCGCGCCTTGCACGAGCATAGACGAGGGACAGGAGCATATAACGCAGACCGGCGGAGATCCGGAGCAAGATTATTTCCGCAGGGAGACAGCTGCGGAAATCCGGCGGATCATCGAGGAGCTTCCCGAAAAGTTTCGGATACCGCTGACATTGTTTTACCTCTTTGATTTTAAGGTGGAGCAGATTGGAAAGATGACAGGGAAACCTCCCGGGACAGTGAAGAGCCGTCTGTTTAAAGGAAGAAAGATGATCAAAAAGAGATTGGAGGAAGCCGGTTATGGGGAAGAAAGATTTTCATACAGAATTTGACGAGCTGCTCCGGGCTGCAATGCAGACAGAAGACCAGCCTCCGGTACAGCTTAATAATAAACTGAAGGCAGAGATTTATGAGCAGGAGCGTCTTCTCAGAAGGAGCAGGGCAGGCAGACGGATTTCTCTGTGGTATCTGCCCATGGTGCTGAATCTCATAATATTCAGCCTGCTTGGGACTGCCGCCGTGCTGCTGACAAATAATCTGTATGTGGCGGTGCTGGCAGCAGCGGGATGCGCTTATATGGGGCTGGCCGGTGTGGTGATCACGGCTGTCGGTATGAGAAGAACGGATCTGAAAGAAGATACAACAATCTGCATCAAGAAAGGAGGAGCCGGAATATGACGGAACATAGGGACAGAAAACACGGGAAGAGCCGCTGGCTGGTCTGGATTGCCATGATTATTTTTGTGGTGATTCTGGCAAGATTTGCACTGTTCTTTGTGATAAGCGGCGGCTTCAGCGGCATTGCCATTGCCGTCCCGCTGTTTTTGCTGGGCGTGGTTTTCTTCTGGCTGCTCATGTCTGCTTTTTTCGGAGCATGGGTATATCAGGACTGCCGGAAGCGGGGGGATGATCCGGTCCTGTGGGTTATCATTATCTTTCTCGCCACGCCTATGATCGGACTGCTGATCTACTTCCTCAGGAGGCGTGAGATCAGAAGACCCTGCCCTGCCTGTGGTCATTTTGTGCCGCTGTGGGCAAAATACTGCGAGGAGTGCGGCGCGTATATTGAAAATAAGGAGGAGGCTGCGATCATGGAAATCAGGAAAACACATCACAAAAAATATATAGCCGGGGGAATGGTCAGTCTCGTGCTGTTGATTCTATGCCTTATCGGGCTTATCGTGACCGTGGCAGCAGACGGGAATGTGAATACAGATCCGTCGTCCGAAGAGAGAGTATGGAACCTGGGCGTGATCCAGATGAGCGTGAGCAATTACTGGGACGGTGTCTGGAATTTCAGCTTTAAGCGGGCAAGCGACGGGTTCGTGGAAGAAAGGGATATGGAGATCGAGGATGCCCGGACTCAGAAGCTGTATGCTGACATTTCCTGCGGCACAGTCCCGGAGGGCTCAAGCCTCATTCTCTGGCTCGTGCAGGATGACAAAGCAGAGTCCGTGGATGTGACAGAGCTTTCAGAACCGCTGGAATACTCGCTGAGCGGGTTCGAAAATGGGGAAATACACGTCAGGCTTCAGATAAATGGAGTGGAGGATGTACGTGCGGAGATCACAATAAAATAAATCTGGATTTATCGGGGAGACGGCCGATGGAGATAACGTCCGAAAACCGTAGTTGATTTTAAGACGTATTCGTGGCGGGCGGGGATGTGGCTCTGGTTCCGGCTCCACGATTTGGGAAAGACGTAAAAGGAATGGGATACAG
>DXCD01000160.1 GCA_019116185.1 Candidatus Mediterraneibacter stercorigallinarum | reverse complement strand
CGGGCATGTTTTCCAGGGGCGATTTTTCAGCAGTACAGTTGAGACAGAGGGGTATCTATTCAGTTGTATCCGATATATACATAATAATCCGGTAAAAGCATATATGGTATCTTCAATACTGGACTACCCCTTCAGCAGTGCAGAAGAGTATATGAGAACAATGGATGACAGCGAAAAAAAGACAAAAGGCTGCATATCAGGAGAAGTGTTTTCACTTTTGAAGCAAAGATTCAGAAATAAAAGAGAGTTTTTGGACTTTCATGATCTTTTTGATAATCAGGAATTTATCGATATTAAAGAAGAAAAAGAGGAATACGATTTCCTCAGAGTGAAACAACAGCTGGAGATATATACGAATGAGAATAATATAAAAAGCTTTAAACTGCTGAATAGTATTCCATATATGCGGAATAGGGCAGTGGAGTTCTGCAAAAATGAGACAGGGCTGCCGGAACTAAAAATAGAGAATTTTCTGATGATATTGGCAAAAGGGGCCTGACCCCTCCTGAAAGGGGTCTGACCCCTTTTGTCGAATTCGTCTGACAATAACTGATAAAATCGTCCTTTTCTGTGTGCTATCCTCATTAAGACGCCGGGAAAACATTATTTTGTCAGGAGGATGAGTATAAATGGAAAGACAGTTACCTAAAAATGTCAGACAGATTGGAAATGTGAGCGACAGTCCCAAGATTTATGTGGAGGATTATGTAGATACCTTTTTTGCGCAGTTGTGTGAAAAATGCGAAAAGGCGGGAAAAGGACCTATGGGCGCCTTTCTTGTGGGGGATATCCAGCCGGGAGAGGATGAAGAGTACGTATACATATATGGGGCGATCCAGATGCATGACCTGAAGCTGTCAGGGAGTGAGTATGTGATTGATGAAAACACGTGGAAACGGGCTTACGAGGACTGCAAACAGTATTTTGAGGAAGGGGAGATGCTGGGATGGTTCGTGGCGCATCCGGGTGTCCCGCTCATCCCGGAGGCTTCCACTGTCAAGCTCCACAAGAAATCCTTCCCCAAGAAAAACACGGTCTTTATCATGAAAGACCCTGTGGAGAAGGACGAGACCTATTATGTGCATAAAATGAATGATCTGATGGAGATTGGAGGACATTACACGTATTATGAGAAGAATCCGTGTATGCAGAACTATATGATCTCCACGCGAAAAAAAAATGGGGTATTTCCCACGGAGACTGTTGAAGACAGAGCTGCGAAGGACTTTCGTGATATGGTTAGAAAACGGGGGGAGCGTCAAAAAAGCAGAAGGGCAGGGGGCCTGATGTACGCTGTGAGCGCGTGCCTGGTGCTGGTTCTGATTGTAATGGGCGTGTCCATGATCAACAGCTTTGACCGGATGAAATCAGTGCAGAGCACCCTGGATACACTGGCAGGGACAACGGATACCGCAGAGACGCAGGAGACCAGCGGATCAGTGACCGCGGTGACAGAGGAGCAGACCGGAGACGGACAAGCCGGGGCGGAACAAAAGGCGGGATCAGATGACACGAAAGAAGACAGTGACAATCCGGGCGCAGACGGGACCGTGGCAGCAGGGGATAACGGAACAGGCCAGGATGCAGACGCAGGGGCCGGAGATAGTGCAGGGCCCGAGACATCCGAAACACCGGGAAGCGATGCCGCGGCAGGCGGGACGGCAGACGGACAGGCCCTGACAGTGACAGAAGGAAACGGCAGCGATGGTGTATATATCGTAGAAGAAGGCGATACCCTTGCCATTATAAGCCGGAAAATGTACGGTGATGTGACACACGTGGACGCGATCTGCAAAATGAACGGGATTACGGACGGGAATCTGATTTATGTAGGACAAAAATTGCTATTACCGTAAAATCATGATATACTCAACAAGAAAAATAAGACCAGAAATAAGGGGAGTTACATGGCGCAAAAGAAAAAAACATCTTTCAAGATCTTAACGGCCCCGGAGGATCTGAGTGAGATTAAGCACAAAATCAGGAAAGTCCGCCTTGCGAAAATAAGGAGAGTGCTGACGCTGCTGATCCTTATATCCCTCGCCGTGTGTGGTACATATCTTCTGCTGGACAATCAGACGTATGCAAGAGCGCGTACAGCGGCAGAGTACCCGATTGATATATCAGATACAAGCAGCTACGCGCAGTTTGCAGACGGAATTGTACGTTACAATAGAGACGGGGTCGTTTTTCTGAACAGGAAAAACGAAGAACAATGGATACAGCCGACACAGCTGCAAAATCCGACTATTTGTGTCAAGGATAATGCTTTTGCCGTGGCAGATAATGGGGGGAACAGCATTCTCGTATTCACCAGGGAAGGACTCAAAGGGGAGATAGAGACCACGCTTCCGATTGAGAAGATTGCCATTTCAGACCAGGGGATCGTCTCTGCGATCCTGCGAAACGAGAATTCTCCACAGATCATTTCCTATGACGCTACGGGGAATATCCTCGTAGAGCAGCAGGTGACTGTGAGCACTACGGGATACCCGGTAGCCCTGGAAATGTCAGACGACGGAAATATGCTGGCAGTCTCCTATCTGTATACAGAAGGCACAGCTATAAAATCCAGGGTCATCTATTATAATTTCGGAGAGACCGGGCAGGAGAGGACAGACAATATTGTCATGTCAGAAGAGTATGATAACACGGTAATGGCGGAGATTTTCTTTATGGGGGATGACCGTTCTATTGTAGTCGGAGACGACCGGTTCGTAATATACAGAGGAAAAGAAGTGCCGGAAAAGCAAAAGGAGATCACGCTGGATCAGGAGATACAGAGCGTCTTTCATTCGGACAGGTATATCGGGTTTATTCTTCTGAACCAAGAGAAATCAGGGTATGAGCTGCGTCTGTACAGCCGGCTGGGCGAGCAGGTCCTCAGCAGGGAAATTTCCGGCAAGTACAGCAATGTAAAGATCGACGGGAGCGAAGTGATCATGTTCGATGGCAGCAGATGCTGCATTATAACAGCTTCCGGCATCGTGAAATTTGAGGGGGATCTCAATGTTGAAGCGCTTGAGATCTTCCAGGCACCGGGAATAAACAGATACTATATGATGAGCGTCGATGAATTGCGCGTGATTTATCTGACGAAATAGGAGAGGTTATGAATAACTGGCTTTTGATCATTGTTGCAACAATTTTTCTTGTCTGCATTGCAGTAGGATACATGAGAGGATTCCTCAAACTGGGAATCTCGCTCCTTTCGACGGTCCTGACACTTGTGATCGTGCTGCTGCTTTCGCCGTATGTTGCGGATGCACTGGCAGATTTCACGCCTGTGGATGATTTTATTGAAGAAAAGATCGTAGAGACATTTATGCCTGAAATTCCGACAGACCAGCTTGCACAGATCGACCTGAGCGGGACGCCGCTGGAAGATCTCAGCCCGGAGCAGCTGGAGAACCTGAATGAGCTGGACTGGGAACGGCTGGGGATCACAGCTCAGGATGTTCTGGATGTGATCGGCGAGATTCCCAAGGATACACAGATCCACGAGATCGAAAATGCATCCATGCCGCAGTTTCTGAAAGACCAGCTTATGGAGAACAACAATAGTACGATTTACAGCGAGCTGGGCGTGGAGAGTTTCCCTGAATATGTGGCAGCTTATATTTCGCGGCTGGTGCTTCAGTTGGTATCCTTCCTGGTGACCTTCCTGCTGGCGATCATTATTGTAAAGGCGCTGATGTTCGCGGTAAATATCATCGGAGAGCTGCCTGTGCTCGGGCTGGTCAACCATATCGCGGGCGGTGTGCTGGGACTGGTGCTGGCGCTTGTGATCGTGTGGATCGGCTTCCTGGTTATGACGCTTGTATATACAACACAGGCAGGCCAGGCATGTTTTGAAATGGTGGAACAGAGCGCGATTCTCCGGTTCCTGTATGAAACAAATCCGCTGATGCTTCGCCTTCTCGGATTTTAAGGGATTTATGAATAAAAAAGTGTTGACAGGTTCCCGGGAATATGGTATCGTATAGAAGTTCTCGGGAACATTATGGGGGATTAGCTCAGTTGGGAGAGCGCCTGCCTTGCAAGCAGGAGGTCACGAGTTCGACTCTCGTATTCTCCATTTCAGTAATGAGCGCTGTAATAAAAGATGGAGAAGAATCTGCTTATGCTTGCTTAAGAAGAGATTCTTCTCCATCTTTTTGTTTACATGCAGTTTTGATTTACGCTTCATTCAGAATGGTGTAGAATTAGAAAAGAATATAATTATGCATTGGAGATGGGCAGCAATGAAGAAGAAATTTTTAGTAATAGTATTTGCCGCGGTATTTTGTCTGGCAGGATGCAGCGGCGAGGATAAACCTGCAAAATCTACAACCGACGAAGTGGACAAGTATGCGCAGGAGATGGAAGAGGGCGGAGAACAGGGTCTCATCGCACCGAGCGAGGCGGTGAAAAATCTGCTGATTAAAACATGGAACGTAGATGGCGGAAGCGACGTCTATACGATGAATGCTGACGGTACGGGGATCAAGAATGAGGCTCCTTTTACATTTGAGTGCGGATTCGACGAGGATAATAACATTACACTGGAAATTACCCTTGATGATTCAGAAAAAACAGAACTGTATGCAATCGAATCTGACTACACGGGCTATGGGCTTGATCTCGCTTCTCTGAATGGAGGAGAAGACATCCGTTTAGTTCCGGCTGATCTGGAAATTCTGCAAATGACGGACGAGCGTGCAAAAGGGATACTGGGCGAGTGGTCGGATGCAAGCGGAAACCAATATGTATTTGAAGATGATAATAAGCTGACGATCAAAGGTTCTGATGGAGACACAGAAGGTACGTACAGCGCGGTGCAGAATTCCGAGGGCACCCTCCTTCTGAATCTGGTAGTACCGGGAGGCTCCCTGGAATTTGCTTACACGCTGAATGCCGACCAGACACAGATCGAGCTGTGCAGTCCGGGAACAGATGTGGTCCATGTATGGACGAAGGGATAGGAGAGACAATATGAATATAAGATCCTCCGGGATGTGAGTCAAAAGATTCAGATCCCGGGGGATTTTTTATTTCAGCCGCCGGGATCATTGACAGGCAGCGGCACGGGAGATGAGAAACAGGCAGGGAATATGAGGTTATAGAAAATTAAGGAAACCGCTGCCCGCCATTGTCTGCCCGCGGGAAAGAACGTATAATAAATATAATTCAAATGATACAGGCGAAGGGGGCGTCTGCATTTAATACAGCAGACCGGACAGACGGTCAGAAAGGTACGGCAGATGAAAAGACGATCCCAAGAGAAAGGCAAAAGAACAAAGTATCACGTAAAAGGAAAGCTGGCGGCCTCCGCTCTGCTCCTGATCATCAGCGCGGTTCTGATGATACTTGCGGCACAGCATCCGGATTTTGCAGAGTGGTATTCTGAGAACATATATCCTCTGATCGTGACGAGTATCGGGCGGCTGTGGGGGATCCTGCCTTTTTCAGCGTCAGAGCTGGGGCTTTATATACTTATAGCGGCGTTTCTTTTATCACTGGGGGTTATGGTCAAAAATGTGATCAAAAGCAAAAGGGAAGCCTGGGGGTCCTGGCTCTCCGGTGTACTTCTGGCTGTGGGGATTCTTGCATTTCTCTATACTGCATGCTGTGGGATCAACTACCACAGGAGACCCTTTTCCGAGGAGGAAGGGATCATTACATATCAATATAGCGTACAGGAGCTGAAGGACATCTGTCTGTGGCTGACAGAGGAAGTAAACGCCCTTTCCGGGAAAGTGGACCGCGACAGCAGCGGGGTGATGGTTCTGGAAGCTTCAGAAGGGGAAGGCGCGGTGGAGGCAATGCAGAGCCTTGCAGAAGAATTCCCCACGCTGGACGGATATTATCCGCAGCCCAAGGAACTGCTGGTATCAGAGATCTTGTCTTACCAGGGACTGACAGGAGTGTATTCGCCATTTACGGCAGAGGCAAATTACAACGGAGATATGACTGCGTATAATATTCCGTTTACCACATGTCATGAGCTCTCTCATCTGAGAGGTTTTATGCAGGAAGAGGAAGCAAATTTTATTGCATTTCTGGCGTGCATAGAGTCAGAGCGGGCAGATTTCCGGTACAGCGGATACTTGTCAGGATGGGTGTACTGCATGAATGCGCTGTACCGCGCAGACTATGAGAGCTGGCAGGAAGTGAGACAGCTTCTAGCCGGGGAGGCAGAGCCGGACCTGGCAGCCAACAGCGCCTTCTGGGACGCTCATGAGGGCAGAATATCTGAGATGTCGGGAAGAATCAATGATACATACCTCAAGGTAAACGGACAGGCAGATGGGGTGCAGAGTTATAATAGAATGGTGGATTTGATTGTGGCGTATTTTTAAGCGCGTTTACCTGCAGGACTTGATTCATTACAGAAAAGGTTAACGGCTTTTTTATATGTTTCATTGCGATAGATCCGAAAACATCTTATAATCAAACTAGCTGATACAGCCGGATAAAGAACTGGGGGAATACGAGGCTGTAATGTGGCGATTTTTCTTTTACAAATTTCAAAGACCGGGAGGGAAAAGTTATGAAAAAAAGAACGAAGAGACTGGCAGCAATAGGAATGTCAGCGGTGATGGCCGCAGCGCTGTTATCAGGGTGCGGAGGGAAAACAAAAGCCACGCCGGAGAATCTGCTGAGGGACATGACGGACCGCGCGGAAGAGATTGAATCCGCTCTGATGAATGTCAAGTTTGAAATGGGACTGTCCAGCGGGACAGAATCCATATCATTTGGGATGGACATGGATATGGAATCCACAGTGGAGCCCGAGGCGTCCCATGCAAAAGGAAAGGTCAGCTTTGACATGGGCGGAAGCGGACTGAATATGGAAATGGAAATGTATTCTGTGAAGGAAAATGACCAGTATGTTACCTATACCATGACGAACAATGAGTGGACAAAGGAAATCATGGCAGAAGAAGAAGCATTGGGCGATGTGGAAGGAATGACCGGAAATATCGAAAACTACGCCGACAAATTCGAGCTGGATAAAGATCTGGCTGAAGTAAACGGGGAAGACTGCTTTGAACTTTCCGGAGAGCTGGACGGCGATATCTTTGCGGAAATGATCCAGTCAGATATGATGGATTCCTTCTCGGGATACGGTCTTGACGAGGATACCGTGTCAGGCATGGTGTTCCCCTGTACGATTGACATCTATCAGGACAGCATTCTGCCCGCGCGCATCTATTTTGATCTGACGGCTGCATTTGATCCCTTGATGGAAGAATCAGGGATCACGGCATCAGACTGCTATATTGAAATGACATTTATGGAATATGACAGCGTGGGTGAAATCGTAGTTCCGGAGGAGGCGCTGGCAGCAGAAGAAGCAGATGATTCCGGCCTGCTGGAGGACTTCAGCGGCGGCGAAAGTTCCGTAACGCCGGCAGGACCGGCAGAGCAGAGCGCGGATCTCGGAGCCGACTGGGAGAGCTATACTGTACAGATCAATGACACTGTAGTTACCCTGCCATGTACGATCGCTGACCTTGAGGCGGCAGGCGTGACCCTTGACCGGGAGTACACGCCGGAAGATTATGTGGTAAATGCAGGTGAATATGAACTGGCATGGTTTATGACAGACAACGGCAATGAAATCATGGTGGATATGATCAATAATACAGGAGAGCCGAAAGCGCTGAAGGACTGTCTGGCAGGCGGGATTTCGGTAAGCTCTTATGACGTGGAAGACGGCGGCCTGACGGTGATCTTCCCCGGCGGCATCCAGATCGGGACAGCAGAGGCTGATGTTCTTGCTGCTTACGG
This sequence comes from Candidatus Mediterraneibacter stercorigallinarum, assembly GCA_019116185.1. Taxonomy (GTDB): domain Bacteria; phylum Bacillota; class Clostridia; order Lachnospirales; family Lachnospiraceae; genus Mediterraneibacter; species Mediterraneibacter stercorigallinarum. Next base: position 4,608 of record DXCD01000160.1, on the reverse strand, counting down.
CGAGCCGGATGACAAGTATGAAGATGCGGAATACGGCAATTCTTATTACTGGTATGCAGATGACAGCTATATGAACGGCTGCACCATTGAGACGGAAGCAGGCACAGGACTCGTACAGTCCATGAGCATGGACTGCCAGCAGTAGACGCCAAGAGCGCCGCACCAGAGAATGAGGAAACAGAGTACAGGAGACCGGTCCCCTGAAAGGCGCGGTCCGGAGGAAGGAGAGGGAAAATGTATTGCAGATTTTGCGGAAAAGAAATACCGGAGGGAGCGCGGTTTTGTATAAACTGCGGGAAAGAAGTTGATGTGGCAGAGACATCTACGTCAAAAACATCTGCGCCTGAGCCATCGCTGTACGGGACAGCCCAGGCGCCTTCTCCGGTGAATCCGGCTGTGGTGGTAAATCCGGCACAGAATTACCACCTGGCGTGGTTTAAGTTCATCATCTATTTCCAGCTGTTTGCAAATGCGGCGGTTATGACCTATAACGCGGTGACCTGCTTATTCGGGCTGGCATATGGCGACGATGCCGGTTTGATCTACGGGATCTGCCCGCCATTGAAAGCCATTGACGTGATCTACGGCATCATCTGTCTGGGCGCTGCGGTGACAGCGATCGTGGTCCGCCAGAGGATGGCGCACTATGTCCAGAATGCCCCGATTCTGTATATGGCATTTGCGGGGGCTGTAATGGCGCTGAACATTCTCTATAATTTCGCGGTGCTGGCGGCGCTTAACACAGTCTCATCCTCTGCGATGCAGGCAGGATCGGCAAATGTGGCAGGGACGGTTCTGGGCACAGTGATCGGCGCGGCAGTCTACTTCCCGCTGAATTATGTTTACTTCAAGAAAAGAAAAGACCTGTTTGTTAACTAAGGGATCAATATGAAGATATTATTAATTGGAAACGGATTTGATCTGGAACATGGACTGCCGACAGCATATCGGGATTTTCTGGAATTCTGTAAAAGGGTAAAAATAATCTATACGGCAAGGGTTAAAGTTACGCCCGGGGTCTATACGAGAGATTATCTTGACAGCTGGGAAACAGCCCCTTATATCAAGAAAGTGCTGTTTGAAGCTTTTAGAGGCCGGTCATGTAAGGAGACCAGGGCGATATTTACATTTGTAGAAGCTTCGACCAAGAATGCCCTGTTAAACGAAATGTATACCTATATTGACAAGAATACATGGCTGGAGTATTTTTTGGAACAGTGTTCCGGCATCGGAGAGAACTGGATTGATTTTGAAGCGGAAATCTCCAGGGTGATTCAGGCATTGGATCACGTAAGGGCAAGGGTTGAAGGCGGAGAGCCGGTGTCTTATACAGAGCTCAACAGCAAAATGTTATCACGAATCTGGAATCTTTCCGGAAGAAGCATGGAGGACCCCTTCAGCAATATCCAGGACATTGACAAATTTGCCGGTTATCTGAATGCGGAATTGGAAAGATTGATACGGGCCCTGGAAATCTATATCGCAGAATTTGTCCATGGGATTGAGATCGAGAAAAAAAGTGCCGACATAGAGAAATTAGACCCGGACTGTGTATTGTCGTTTAATTATTCCGACACATATGAGAGAGTCTATGACCCGGAAAAGAAAGTGGACTATGATTATATTCACGGAAAGGCAGACGCCGGGAATAATTTAGAAACCTGCAGCCTGGTACTTGGCATTGATGAATATTTAGATGACGGGCGCAAAGACCGGGAACTGGCTTTCCTAAGCTTTAAGAAATATTACCAGCGGATATACAAGGGCACGGGGAATGAATATCTGGAATGGATCGAAATGATTAAGAACAGTTATAAGAATTATCGTACCTGGATCGATCATCAAATAAATAATCAGTTGTCAGATTCGATAAGAAAGGGCCTTTTGAAAATGCTGGTTGATTCTATAAGCGCTCCGCCATATCCGGAGCATACATTATACATATTCGGGCATTCCCTGGACGTCACAGACAGGGATGTATTAAGAATGCTTATCTGCAACGACAATGTGAAGACGGTCATATTTTATCACCGCAGAAATAAGAATGATAAGACGCAGCTCGGAAAGCTGATCAAGAATCTGATCCTGCTCATCGGCCAGGATGAACTGATCCGTAGAACCGGGGGAGAGCGCAGGACGATCGAATTTGTTCCACAGGAACTGCACGAGAATTGAGCATAAGAATGAAGTTTACTACCATCTTGAAATATGATAAAATACCTCTGTTGAGCAAACGAGACTCTTATGATTCAAGAAGGAGGATTACATGATCAAATTATATGACAACGGCGTCTATCTCTTAAATGGCACCGAGATTGTGGAAGATACAGGAAATGCACAGGTTTCCATTTCGAAGGAGGAAGCGGCGCAGAATACGATGGCATACAGTATCTTAAAAGCGCACAATACTTCTGACAATATGAAGAACCTGCAGATTAAATTCGACAAACTGACATCCCATGATATTACATTTGTCGGGATTATCCAGACAGCACGCGCGTCAGGACTTCAGAAGTTCCCGATTCCCTACGTGCTGACAAACTGCCACAACAGCCTCTGCGCGGTGGGCGGAACGATCAATGAGGATGACCACATGTTCGGACTGACCTGCGCGAAGAAATACGGCGGCGTCTATGTACCGCCTCATCAGGCAGTCATCCACCAGTACGCGCGCGAGATGCTTGCAGGCGGCGGAAAGATGATCCTCGGATCAGACAGCCATACACGTTACGGCGCGCTTGGAACCATGGCAATGGGAGAGGGAGGACCAGAGCTTGTAAAACAGCTTCTCAATAAAACCTACGATATAAAAATGCCGGGCGTGATCGCCATCTACCTGGACGGCGAACCGATAAAGGGCGTAGGTCCCCAGGATGTTGCTCTTGCAATCATCGGCGCGACATTCAAGAACGGTTATGTAAATAATAAAGTGATGGAATTCGTCGGACCGGGTGTGAAGAAGCTCAGCGCTGACTTCCGTATCGGCATTGACGTTATGACAACAGAGACGACCTGCCTGTCCTCCATCTGGACTACAGACGAGAAGATCGAGGAATTCTATGAGATCCACGGCAGAAAAGACGATTACAAAGAGCTGAATCCGGGAGCAGTCACATACTACGACGGATGCGTTTACGTGAACTTAAGCGAGATCAGGCCTATGATCGCAATGCCGTTCCATCCGAGCAATGTGTATACCATTGATGAGGTAAATGCAAATCTGAAGGACATCCTTCACGATGTAGAGCAGAAAGCCCTTGTCAGCCTGGACGGCGCGGTAGAGTATTCTCTCCAGGATAAGATCCGTGACGGAAAGCTTTACGTAGAGCAGGGCATTATCGCCGGATGCGCGGGCGGCGGATTTGAAAATATCTGCGCGGCAGCAGATATCATCAAAGGACATAATATCGGTTCCGATGCCTTCACGTTCAGCGTATACCCGGCAAGTATGCCGGTTTACATGGAACTGGTGAAGAACGGCGCGGTGGCTGATCTTATGGAAGCAGGAACTGTTGTGAAGACCGCATTCTGCGGACCGTGCTTTGGCGCGGGCGACACGCCGGCGAACAATGCATTCTCCATCCGCCACACTACGAGAAATTTCCCGAACCGCGAGGGAAGCAAGCTTCAGAGCGGCCAGATATCTTCCGTGGCGCTCATGGACGCGCGTTCCATTGCTGCAACAGCGGCAAACAAAGGATTCCTCACTCCGGCGACAGCAATGGATGTGGAATATAAAGGACAGAAATATCATTTTGACAGCAATATTTACGCAAACCGCGTATTTGACAGCCACGGCGTGGCAGATCCGGATGTGGAGATCCAGTTCGGACCGAATATCAAAGACTGGCCGGAGATGTCAGCGCTTCCGGAGAACCTGATCGTGAAAGTTGTATCCGAGATCCACGATCCTGTTACAACTACGGATGAGCTCATTCCGTCAGGCGAGACTTCATCATACCGTTCCAATCCGCTGGGGCTTGCAGAGTTTGCGCTCTCAAGAAAAGATCCGGCATACGTGGGTCGTGCAAAAGAAGTACAGAAAGCACAGAAAGCCATCGAGGCAGGCACATGTCCTCTCGACGCGCTTGAAGAACTGAAACCGGTGATGGAGACGATCCGGAAGACATACCCAGAAGTGGGAGAAGGAAATATCGGCGTGGGCAGCACGATCTTTGCTGTAAAACCTGGTGACGGCTCCGCCAGAGAGCAGGCGGCTTCCTGCCAGAAGGTCCTGGGCGGCTGGGCGAATATCGCCATCGAGTACGCTACAAAGCGTTACCGCTCCAACCTGATCAACTGGGGAATGCTTCCGTTCCTCACAGATGCTGACCACGAGCATCTTCCGTTTAAGAACGGAGACTATATCTTCGTGCCGGATGTGAGAAAGGCAGTAGAAGAAAAAGCAGAAGTAATCAAGGCATACGTAGTCAGCGACAGTCTGACGGAGATTGATTTAAGACTCGGCGACCTTACGGATGCAGAGCGGCAGATCATCCTTGACGGATGCCTCATCAATTACTACAAATCCACGATGTAAATCTGGATTTGCCGGGGAGACGGCCGGTGAATAAAACGTCCGAAAACCGTAGTATATTTTAAGACGTA
>DXCD01000159.1 GCA_019116185.1 Candidatus Mediterraneibacter stercorigallinarum | reverse complement strand
CAAGGATTCATAAAAATCAATTAAAAAAGTGCACAAAGAAAACCGGGGATTCCCCGGTTTTCTGTAATAAATTTTGTCTGATATCTGATTTTCCGATGCAGCGCATCAGGGGAAGGTTTTGTCATTTTTAGCGGATAACAGTTCCGGTTCTGCCTTTCAGCGCTTCTTTTACCTTGTCAAACGCAGTAATGTAAGCGCGGCGTCCCTCACGTCCGTCAACAAACTCTACGGCAGCGCGGAATTTAGGAAGCATGTTATAGATGCCGAAATGTCCTTCTTCCATATACGCTCTTGCCTGGTCGGTAGTGAGCTCGCCGAGGGGTTCTTCATTGTCCTGCCCGAGGTTAATGCATACTTTTTCAACATTTGTCAGGATAATAAGCATGTCCGCATTGATACCCTCTGCAAGTTTGCCGGCTGCAAGGTCTTTCTCAATGACCGCGCTGGCGCCCTTCAGATGATTATCCTGTTCCATGACCGGGATCCCGCCGCCGCCGGCAGCGATTACGATCTGGTCAGCGTCCAGGAGGGCGTTGACCGCGTCCAGCTCCACGATCTTCACCGGATTGGGCGCGGACACGACACGGCGGAAGCCTTTGCCCGCTTCTTCGATCACATAGTTTCCTTTCTTGCGCTCTTCGTTTGCCTCCTGCGCGTTCATGTACCTTCCGAGGACTTTAGTGGGGGTGTAGAATGCATCGTCATAAGGATCTACGATGACCTGTGTCAGTACTGTGCTGACAGTGCGGTAAATCCCCCGGTTCAGGAGTTCCTCGCGGATGCCGTTCTGCAGGTCATAGCCGATGTATCCCTGGCTCATGGCAGAGCAGACCGACATGGGAGCAGGAGTGTATTCGGGATGCGCCTTGGCGAATTCATTCATGGCAGTGTGGATCATTCCCACCTGCGGCGCGTTACTGTGCGTGATCGCGACCTGATATCCTTCTTCAATGAGGTCCGCGATATATTTTGCGCTTTGTTTTACAGCGACCTTCTGCTCAGGGAGCGTGGTTCCGAGCGCCCGGTGTCCCAGGGCGACAACAACTCGTTTCTTCATAAAATGTTCTCCATTTCCGCCGCCTCTTTCAGGGCGGCATATTATTTGCAGCGGCAGGTGAAAGTTTTCACAGCCGCCGTCTGTATCTGCGAAAAGATAACTTATAGAAAGTTTACTATTATTTACATTAAAAATCAATACCGGCTCACAACAGTGCGCAAATCGCTTTACAGCAGTCTGAGAACGATATCCGCGGCAAGCAGGACGCATAAAAGGACGCAGACCGTCCATCTTGCAGGCCGCCTCAGTTTTGTGAACAGTTCGGTCCATCGCGGGGCCAGGTAGTACAGAAATGCGCAGCCCAGCAGCGCGAAAGCGGCGGATCCGCCCAGATAGATACGTCCGTTCAGATTCAGGAAGAACTCGCTGTAATCCCGAAGAGGAATACCGAAAGCAAGCTCTGTTATGAGATTGAACAGATATTCTAATACAGAATATACGGCAAAGCTGATCAGAAATACAATAGCCGGCTTTTTCAGCATGCGCTTTGCCAGGAGCAGAAGCAGGATGCCGAACACTCCGTAAAGGGGGATCCATGGGGCGAAGACCGCTGCATTTGGGTCAAATGTGCCGTTCTGAATGAGATGCAGCACCAATTCCAGAAGCCATCCGAATAAGGAAAAAGCGTGGAAGAGGAAGATCCCGGCGCAGACATCGTATTTCCGGTCTGCTTTGACAGGAGAGCGGACAGCCCTGAGCGGCGGCTGCACGGAGAACAGAAATACAGGGTACTGTTCCGGCGCAAAGTAGGAAATCTTCGTATAGGGGCCGTTTGAATCATCATAGAGCGCCTTGCTGATGAGCAGCTCATCTTCGGAAGGCGCATGCTCCAGATAAGAGTCATTTAACCGTTCATATCTCGGCGAGCGGGAGAGTACATAATTACGGCGGAGCGAAAGGTAGAGCTCAGACCGGCAGATCGTGATATAAGGATTCACTAATACAAAGTCCAGCAGGCCAAGGGTAAGGAGGGACAGGATTTTCCATCCTGCAAACGACACGTCCAGAAGGAATAATTTTCGTTTATTCCGAGAGGTAAGCTGTTTTGAAAGAAAAAATGCGTCCCTGCGGATGATCTGCGGATTTTCAGCGAGAATGAACGGGATCAGGCTGTATTCGTAGTGCTTGATAATGCCGCCCACAATCGTCAGGTTCCAGAGAAACTGGAAAAAAGACCGGCAGAACATGATCCAGGCAGGACGGAGAATGCAGCGCAGCTTGAAGAGAAAGAAAATCTTGGAGATATTCGTTTGTTTGTAGCTGTGGCTTTCCATAAAAAAGCGTTTTTCGCCGACTTGAAGGAGATTGCCCACAAAGATCTGGTACAGGAAAGCCAGCAGGAAGCCGGCTGCCGTAAGAAGCGCCCCGGTGCCAAAAGGTTCGCGCAGGAAGGCGTTGAACGCCCTTAAAGTGGCGAAAAATATAGAAACCTGTGTTGAATACATGTCAATGGCAAGATGGCTGGCAGCGGAAATAACACGCCCGGACAGACCGGGGAGAGCTGTATTTTCAAGAAAATGGCTGACAGTCTGGGTAATGACTTCGGAATTGGGGATATCCAGAGCGAACGCGGCGTCTGAAAACTGCCGCGCATCCGTGGAAATCTGGAGGTTGATAAACGTTGTTGAGACAGGATAGGCAGTGGTCAGCAGCGCAATGATAAAGCAGACGGATATGATCTTCCAGTAGTTCTGCTTCATAGACGCGCGGGCTTTTTTCTTCAGCTCTGTCCTTTTCCACATGGCGGTCAGCCTCCCTAAAATAATGATACTTTATTATAATTTATCCGGGGGCGATTTGCAAGCTGGCTGAGGTGTGCAACATTAGGGTGAATTCAGGACAAAAATGTGCTAAAATATCTGGGAACAATACAATTGTTCAGGAAAACAAACAGGCAGAGTCCGTCTGCCTGCATCTGAGAGGTCATGATTATGGCAGAAGTGAGAA
>DXCD01000158.1 GCA_019116185.1 Candidatus Mediterraneibacter stercorigallinarum | reverse complement strand
CGGAACAGCGCGCGCGCTGAATGCGGCGGGCGTGAAGGCAACTCCGGTCCGTAAGATCGAGCAGGAGTCGCCGAACCTTCTTGACCTGATCCTGGGACATAAGATCGACCTTGTCATCGATATCCCGGCACAGGGAGCCGAGCACTCCAAAGACGGATTCGTCATCCGAAGAAATGCCATTGAGACAGGCGTGAACGTGCTGACAGCCATCGATACGGCGGAGGCGCTGATCACAAGTCTTGAAAATACAGATATAAAGAAACTCACACTGATCGATATCGCGACAGTGTAAGAAATAATCCGCCGGGAGCGGTATATCCCCACAGGGCGCGCTCGCGCTCGGGCCGCAGCATAGCGGTACATAGGGCTGCAAAGGACGCAGCCCAAGTGCCGATGCTGCTCTACGGCCCTGAGGGGATATACCGCTCCCGGCTGTTTCTTTCTTAGACGGCAGGGAAGAAGAGGGGGCGTATGGACGGCGGATGGATTTTTCTGGATGTGTATAGTATAATGAGTTCAATTGAAGGCGGTTTTTTGAGGGATGATTAAGCTGCTGTACAGAAAGATTACGAAGAAAAGGCACAGGGTTGATAACGATGGGATTCAGGGATGAAAGATTATGGGAAATACTGAAGGAGAAAGCGGAAGAAGAGGATCAGGGACGTCGCCCGGACCGGCAGATCAAAGAGAAATATCTGTCAGCTGTTGAGTCGGTCTGTGAATATGGCGTGCAGCGGGCGGATACGATACGGGATACATTTCCGATGTATACGCTGCATAATGAGACTCATATCTGCAATGTCATGCGTCTGATGGAGGCACTGCTGGGAGATGGAGCGGGCAGGCTGTCAAGAGATGAGACAGCCATGCTGATTATGACTGCATGCTGCCATGATATCGGTATGAGTTACAGTGAAGAGGATAAAGAAGAGTTGTTTGAGGACACGGACCGCTTGAACCTTTATCTGGACAGCCATTGCGGAGAATATGTAAAGGCATACCAGGCAGGAAACGATACGCCTCAGATGACGGAGGATATGATACAGGATTATCTTCGGAGTATTCATCACAAGCGGGTCAGAGAACTCTTGTATAAAAGAGAATGGCCGCAGGTGCTGAACGGCCGGATCGAACGTGAAGATTTGATCCGCGTCTGTCAGAGCCACGGAGAAGACTGCGAAGCATTGGAAAAGATAGAGCCGTCACCTCATATGGATCTCCGTTTCTGCGGCGTCCTCCTTCGGCTGGCTGATATTCTGGACTTTGACACAAGCCGCGCTCCGGAGGCTGTCTATGAGTACAGCGGCTTTGGACGCGTGCAGAGTGCTGCCGGGATAAAAAGCAAAGAAGAATGGGACAAGCATATTTCGTCAAACGGGTTTGATTTTACAGCTGTTAAAGACAGGTCTTATCCTTATTCTTTGGATTACAGTGCAGAATGCAAGTCCATGCAGGTGGAACAGACAGTGAACTGTTATCTCGACTGGGTGGACAGAGAACTTGTGGATTGTAATCAGTTACTGCAGAAGTACAACGGGGAGTGGCAGAATTTCGTCCTTCCCGGGAAAATTAACCGGCGTATCACTTCGTCAGGATACAAGTCCGGACAGTACCGGCTGACCCTTGACCAGGATCAGGTGATGCAGCTGTTTACCGGTGAGAATCTATATGATGACCCGGCGGTATTTGTGAGAGAGCTGATCCAGAACGCGATTGATGCCGTGCGCACGAGAAAGCAGCTGGATAGAGAGCTTCCCTCTGGCTGGAAAGGACAGATTAATATCCGGTGCTGGATGGATGAAGAGGGATACCACTGGTTCCGTATTGAGGACAATGGAATAGGTATGACTGAGGAGATTATCCGCAATTACTTTCTGAAGGTTGGGTGCTCTTATTATAATTCTGATGAATTTGTACAGGCAAAGCTGCAGTGCAGGGCGGATTCGGACTATACGCCGATCAGCCGGTTTGGGATCGGGATCCTTTCCTGCTTTATGGGGGATAAGAAGAACAACCGGGTGGAGGTCAGTACAAAGCATTTCAATGAGAATGGAGAGTATTATCCTGCGCTGAGACTGAGCATGCATGGGATTAACGGATATTTTTATCTGGCGGATAAAAAGGAAGGGCATATGCCGGGACCTATGGTGGGGAAGAATGGGAAGGAACAGAAACCTTATCTGAACCAGCCGGGGACCGTAGTCGCAGTGCGGACAAATCTGTATCAGAGCGGCATGTACGGCAGCTTTAAGGAGGTCGTGGATAAGTATGTCATGTATCCGGAAGTGAAGATTCATTATGAGGACGAAGAATGTTCTTATGATTATCTCACGGAAAAAGAATTTTTTGATGAGGTGCACTCTTTTCAGCCGTCGGAAGATCCAAAGAAAAGGGGAGTACTGGAGATCCCGATTCCTGAGGATGAGTTCCAAAAGCTGTATGATAAGATACCGGAACTGGAACAGGTCAAGAGACCATTGCCGAAGATCCTTTTAAAGTGTGTGCCAATGGATGAATATACACAGTCTCCTTATCTGAATGGGGTTGCTTTGATCGGAAGATTGGAGCACGGTTTTGGGAGTGTTGAAATTGAAATTGACGGAGAAAAGTTTGAAGCGGGTGTGGAAGGAAGGATAGCATTTTTGAAAGCCGGGAGGATAACTCTTACCATAGGATTAAAGTATGCGGAAAACGCAAAGCTAATACTGAGAAAACTTTTTAATGCAGCGGCGCCTGATATGAACTTTGGTGATTGGAGCAGCTGGCATACACAAGAGTTTTGTTTCCCTGTCAGAAACAGACAGACGGAATATCTGGAAGAATACAGAAGAAAAACAAATCGACATCGGGTGGAGATAGATGTTCGTGCAAATTACGGCGAATGGTTCAGCCGACTTTGTGAGCGGGCGTTTATATATCCTGGAGGTTGCAGCATTGTTCATAACGGAATTTTATGTACAGATAATACAGGTTATCCGTATTCATATCAAAATATGAGGAGCTGGGATAAACTGATTTTGCTTTTAATGT
>DXCD01000157.1 GCA_019116185.1 Candidatus Mediterraneibacter stercorigallinarum | reverse complement strand
TGCTAACAATTTATTAAATTGTATTGAGTATATTTGTAAAAAGCTGTATAATCTGTCTTGACATTACCGTTTCGTAAGAGCGGAATCTTGGACAACATCTGATATGGAGGGATAACCGTGCATTACGTATTACTGGGGGCAGCCATCATATTTGAAATAATCGCGACAACTCTGCTAAAAGCATCGGAAGGATTTACAAAGCTCCTGCCTGCTGCCGGCTGCGTGATTTTTTACATACTCTGTTTTTATTCGTTTTCAAAAGCGCTGCTTAAGATCAACCTGGGCGTGGCTTATGCTACATGGTGCGCGGGCGGAATCGTTGCCACAACCATTATTTCCGCCGTGGTATTCGGGCAGAAGCTGAACACTGCCGGGATCATAGCAGTCGTACTGATTGTGGCTGGCTGTGTCATATTGAATCTCTACGGGACGTCCGGTCACTGAGCCGACATTCAGGCGGCCATCCGGAGCGGATGACATCCTGCCCATTTAAGAAAGAGGAGGATACTATGAAAACATGTTTCACCCTGCCTGCCGGCTATGCCGAACTGCGGCAGATCGATCTGCAGAAGGATCCCCGGCTGGCTCTGGTCGTCAACGCGCTGGGGATCTGCATATTTGTTTTCGGCGCTTTTATCGGTCAGCTGTTTGTCCCGCTTCATACATTTTACAGCGTGTCAGGAGAGACTGTCCTGTACTTTGTCCGGCTCGCAGCCACATTCGGCGGTATCATCCTGTACATTTTCCTGCACGAATTTGTTCACGGGATTTTTATAAAGCATTACAGCGGACAAAAAGCAGAATACGGATATACGGGAATGTATGCCTATGCAGGGAGCAAGGCCTATTTTAATAAGAATAACTATCTTGTGATCGCCCTTGCCCCTGTCGTCTTATGGGGGACTGTCCTGACCGTGCTGCTCATTCTTCTGCCGGAATACTGGTTTTGGACCGTCTGTCTCATCCAGCTCTCTAACCTTTCAGGAGCTGCCGGAGATCTGTATGTATTCTGGACATTTTCCCGGCTTCCGGAAGACATCCTCATACAGGATACAGGCGTTACCATGACCATCTATGCACCGGCCCGCAGGACGGACCGGACAGCAGACACACCGGCATAACATTCACAGCATTCCTCAAAATGTAAATTATATCTCATATTTATCAAAATCTAAAAAAGGAGTTTTTTATAATGAACACTACATTCAAAGCAAAAAAAGCAGAAACCGACAGTCAGGTCCGCGAGATCGCTGATCTTGCCAAAATCATCTGGAATGAGCATTTCACCCCTATCATCGGGCAAAAGCAGGTCGACTATATGGTAGAAAAATTCCAGTCCTATCCCGCCCTGAAGGAGCAGCTTGCAGACGGATATGAATACTATCAGATTTTTGATGACGGAGAATTCTGCGGCTACACAGGCATCCATCCCGGAAAAGATAACAGGCTGTTCTTAAGCAAGCTCTACATAAAAAAAGAATGCCGGGGACGCCATCTGGCGACTCAGGCATTCGGCTTCCTGAAAAACCTGTGCAGAGAATGCGGATATTCCGCCATCTGGCTGACCTGCAACAAGCATAATGATAATTCTCTCGGCGTGTACCGCCATCTCGGCTTCGAGACCATTGACACGCAGGAAGCTGACATCGGCGGAGGCTTTATCATGGATGATTATATAATGGAATATAAGATTTCATAATGCACACATAAAGGCAGCTCCTTTGAAGGAAATGATCAGAATCTTCTCTTCAGGGGAGCTGCCATCTTTACTTCTTGTTAACAATTATGATTCCTGCACTCACCAATACAAGCGCAATCAGATTTTTCATTTCCAGGACCTGTTCTCCCAAGAGCAGTCCCGAGAGCGCCACACCGAATATGGGGATGGTAAATGTATAAACCGCGACCTTGCCCACCGGATTATATTTCATCAGAATCGTCCAGATACTGAACGCCGCAGTAGACAAAAGCGCCATATAGATCAGAAGTATTACGCTCTTTGCAGTGAATCCGCCTACATGTCCGCCTGCCGCAGCGCCTGTAAGGACCAGCAGAGCCCCGCCCGTCAGCGTCTGATATGCAGTGATCGTCATAGGGCTTTCTTCATCCGAGATCATCTTAAGCAGCACCATACTGATCCCGTACACCACTGTACACAGGACGATCATGCCTTCGCCCTTAAGCGAAAAACCGCTGCCCCATGCTCCCGGAGCCAGATTCACGACAACCACCCCTGTAAGTCCAAGGACGCATCCTGCTGCTTTCTTCCAAGTCATTTTTTCGGATTTCAGCATGAAATGAGATGCAATGATCGCAACGAACCCCTGAGAAGCATTGATAATCGAGCTCTTTGCTCCTGTCGCATATGCGAGCCCGATATAAAAACACACATACTGCACGGTCGTCTGCAGTAACCCCTGACGGAAAATATGCCATACAGATGACCGCTTCATGGTCAGAAATTTCCGTTCGATCACACACCCGATCACAAAGGTAAATATTCCCGACAGGAAGAACCGGTATCCTGCAAACAGAATCTGGCTTCCCGTCCCTTCTATGTCCAGCCACTCATATCCCAGCTTAATACAGGGAAACGCGCTCCCCCACAATGCACAGCAGAGCAGGGCAAGCGCGCATACAGCCGCCGGATTTTGTATCTTTCCAGCCATATTTTTATATGTTCCCCTTACTCTCAGACGGTCTCCGGCTCATCATATTCCCCGCCGAACAGCTCTACCGTCACTTTCTTCATCACCTGCGGCTCCAGCGGACGGTCACTGTAATCTGTGGCAGTCTCCGCAATCTTATTCACTACATCCATCCCTTCTGTAATCTTGCCGAATGCAGCATATGCCCCGTCAAGATGAGGCGCCTTCTCATGCATAATGAAGAACTGGCTTCCCGCGGAATCCGGATGCATTGCGCGCGCCATGGAGAGCACGCCCGGGTCATGTGCCAGATTATTTTTAAAACCATTCTGCGCAAATTCTCCTTTGATCGAATATCCCGGGCCTCCCATTCCGGTCCCGTCCGGGCATCCGCCCTGGATCATAAACCCGCGGATCACGCGGTGGAATGTCAGTCCGTCATAAAAACCTTTATTAATCAGAGAGATGAAATTCTTAACTGTGTTCGGAGCGATCTCAGGATAAAGCTCTGCTTTCATGATATCGCCATTTTCCATTTCGAATGTAACTACTGGATTTGCCATGGTTATTTTCCCCTTTTCATTATAATTTTTGTGCGAAATATTATTCCGTCAGTAAAGGCAGAAAATACCGCCTGCCGACGGCATATTTTATTGTATCTGATTTGTAACCAAACGTCAATCGATCCGCTCTATTGTCACCGGTATCACAAATGCACATTTTTTTTCTCCTTTTTTAGTTACTCGTGACATTGTCCGATTTCTGCTTCTGCACTATACTGATTTCAGATTCAACGAAACAGATTTTTAAGGAGGCAGCATTACAATGGCAAGTTTATCACTTGAGGGTATTCAGAAAATTTACCCGAACGGATTTCACGCAGTAAAGGATTTCAACCTTGAGATCGCAGATAAAGAGTTCATCATCTTCGTAGGACCTTCAGGATGTGGAAAGTCTACAACTCTTCGTATGATCGCCGGTCTGGAGGACATCTCCGGCGGTACTCTTAAGATCGACGGCAAGGTTATGAACGATGTAGAGCCGAAAGACCGTGATATCGCAATGGTATTCCAGAACTACGCTCTGTATCCGCATATGACAGTATATGACAATATGGCATTCGGTCTGAAACTTCGTAAAGTTCCGAAGGACGAGATCGACAGAAAGGTTAAAGAGGCAGCAAGGATCCTCGACCTTGACAAACTGCTTGACCGTAAACCGAAGGCTCTCTCCGGTGGTCAGAGACAGCGTGTTGCTATGGGACGTGCCATCGTACGTAACCCGAAGGTATTCCTGATGGACGAGCC
>DXCD01000156.1 GCA_019116185.1 Candidatus Mediterraneibacter stercorigallinarum | reverse complement strand
AAATTGTTTTTAGCTGTATCCCATTCCTTTTACGTCTTTCCCAAATCGTGGAGCCGGAACCTGAGCCACATCCCCGCCCGCCACGAATACGTCTTAAAATCAACTACGGTTTTCGGACGTTTCATTTACCGGCTGTCTCCCCGACAAATCCAGATTTATCTCAGTGCCTGCTCCACATCTGCTATGATATCTTCTGCATTCTCGATTCCGACGCTGAAGCGGATCAGATCCGGCTGCACTCCGGCCTCCATAAGCTCCTGCTCGTTCATCTGGCGGTGTGTATGGCTCGCCGGATGCAGGACGCAGCTCCTTGCGTCAGCCACGTGTGTAACGATAGCTATCAGTTTCAGCTTATCCATCATCTCCACAGCAGCTTCTCTTCCGCCTTTCAGGCCGAAAGTGATCACGCCGCATGTTCCGTTCGGCATATATTTCTGTGCCAGGTCATAATATTTATCTCCCGGAAGGGAGGGGCAGTTTACCCATGCCACCTTCTCATGATTTTTCAGATACTCTGCTACCTTCACGGCGTTCTCGCAGTGTCTCTGCACCCTTAAGTGCAGTGTCTCCAGCCCGATATTCAGAAGAAAGGCATTCTGGGGGGACTGGATCGATCCCAGATCTCTCATGAGCTGAGCTGTCGCCTTTGTAATATAAGCGCCCTTCCCGAATTTTTCCGCATAGACAATGCCGTGGTATGTCTCGTCCGGCGTTGTCAGCCCCGGGAATTTCTCCGCGTGCGCCATCCAGTCAAAATTACCGCTGTCCACGATAGCGCCGCCCACACATGCCGCATGTCCGTCCATATATTTCGTCGTGGAATGAGTCACGATATCCGCGCCCCATTCAAACGGGCGGCAGTTGATAGGCGTAGCAAATGTATTGTCAACGATAAATGGAACTCCATGCCTGTGCGCTGCTTCGGCGAATTTCTCAAAGTCAAGCACAACAAGCGCCGGATTCGCGATGGATTCACCGAACACTGCTTTGGTATTCTCCTGAAATGCAGCTTCCAGTTCCTCCTCTGTGCAGTCCGGATCAACGAAAGTAGCCTCTACCCCCATCTTTCGGATGGTGTGCGCATAGAGATTATATGTACCGCCATACAGCGCGGATGCGCATACGATATGGTCGCCTGCCTGGGCGATGTTCATAACCGCATAGAAATTTGCCGCCTGGCCGGAGGAAGTAAGCATTGCCGCTGTACCGCCTTCCAGGTCACAGATCTTTGCTGCCACCGCGTCGTTTGTCGGATTCTGAAGTCTTGTATAGAAATATCCTGATTCTTCCAGATCAAACAGACGTCCCATCTGTTCGCTGCTCGTATACCGGAACGTGGTGCTCTGATAGATCGGAACAATCCTCGGCTCTCCGTTCTCCGGTTCATATCCGGACTGAATACACTTTGTCTCTATTCTGTAATCACTCATCTTTCGTCTCCTTCCTGTTGTCTGACTTTTTGTTATTATTTTCTGCTACAGCGCGGAATATAAATATTCCTTCTCCAGCTTTCTTACCATCTGGCTGTACACTTCCCTGCACTCTTCTTTTTTGTCTTCTTCTATCAACCGGATACATGGGCTTAAATACCTGTCCCATATGCCGCGGTATACCTCGCCGGCATTTTTCTGTCTGTTGATCCGCTTCACGATAGTAGGGGCAATATTATAATACTCTTCTACAAGGCTCTTTCCGCTCTCAAAAGAAAGCAGATACTCATCCCGGTATTGCCTGAGGGCAGTGAGCTCATAACAGTCATCCGGTTTATCAAGGCTCCTGCACACAGCGGTGGTAATATAACAGAACATCCCCTTCGTAAAACCGTCCCTGATTCCCTCGTAAGTGGAAAGAGCGATCTTGTACTTAGGCATTTTCTCGTTCCAGATCTCTACCATCCTGCCCGTAATCTCCGGAGCCTTTTCCGAAGGCATTCCGCCCATCAGAGGTACAAAATAAGATACCATGTTCATCTTATGGTCAAGACTTTTTATGTCTCTCTTCCGCTTCGAAGTCTCCGAGGCAAGTTCTCCTGCCACATATTCCGGTATGCATGCCGCAAGACTCTCCAGATCCTCATCTGACGCATCGCAGGCGCGGGCTGTCTCGTCAAGAAGCCCTGTGTATGTTTTCTTCAGTGCTTCCATGCGCTTATCATAGGTTGACTTCCGGAACTCATAATCCATGGTCGTCCTGTATAGATCCGTCAGTTGTTTCTGAAGTGTATTTATCTCCATCCTGCATCCCTCTTATTCGTTCCAGTTGTGGTATACATCCTGAACGTCGTCATCTTCTTCCAGCAGGTCCAGCGTCTTCTGGATATTCTTGATGTCCTCTTCGCTGGTCAGCTCCACATATGTCTGGGGGATCATTGTCACTTCTGCTTCTGCCATCACGATCCCTGCCTCTTCCAGCTTCAGGCGGACATCGCTGAATGCCTCCGGATCTGTCAGGATCTCATAGCTCTCCTCATCCTCAACAAAATCCTCTGCTCCGGCGTCAAGGGCGAGCATCATCAGCTCATCTGCATCCATGTCACAGTCCTCTTTTGCGACAAAGATCTGTCCCTTCTCATCAAACATAAAGGAGACACATCCCGGCGTGCCTACATTTCCGTTTCCTTTGGTAAACGCGTTCCTTACATTGGAGGCCGTCCTGTTCTTATTGTCTGTCAGCGTCTTTACAATGATCGCCGTACCGTTCGGTCCGTATCCTTCATATGTAATATGCTCGTAATTGTCAGCCGAACCCTCTCCGGCAGCTTTTTTGATATTTCTCTCGATCGTATCATTGGGCATGTTATTTGACTTTGCCTTGGCGATAACGTCGCGCAGCCTGCTGTTGTTCGCCGGGTCAGCGCCGCCGCCTTCCTTTACAGCAACCGCCAGCTCACGGCCGATCTTTGTAAAGATTTTTCCCTTTGCCGCATCATTTTTCTCTTTCTTATGTTTGATATTGGCAAACTTTGAATGTCCTGACATATTATAAAATCTCCTCTTCTCTCTGTACTTTTGCTCACTTTTTGCCTTACAATTTTATCACTCTTTTTGTGTTCTGTAAAGAAGGCATCCGTCTATGTAGGAAGCTCCAGGCTGATCCTGATCGCCTGATCTACCTTCCTCATCATCCCGCCGTCAATATGACAGACGTACTCTTTAAGCCTCTGCTTGTCAATGGTGCGTATCTGTTCCAGAAGAATCACTGAATTTTTCACGATCTTGTAATCTCTCGTGCTGATCTCTATATGGGTCGGCAGCTTCGCCTTGTTCATCTTTGAAGTGATCGCCGCACAGATGACTGTGGGGCTATGCCTGTTGCCCACATTATTCTGTATAATCAGGACCGGGCGTATTCCGCCCTGCTCTGACCCCACTACCGGGCTTAAGTCGGCATAATAAATATCTCCGCGTCTGATCATCAATCTGTCTCACACTCCGATTTACATACTAATGCGCCCTGCATGCCTGACCTGTCTTCTGCATGCCGCATACTTCAGTATTCCCCGTTTCATCGGATGTATTCCTGCCGGGATATCAATCTTCAGCCGTATTCCCGTCACCCCGTCCTCCGGATATACATTATTTTGTGATCCCGCAAAGCTTCCCCGTATACGCTATTCCATGATCCTGCCGTTTCTTTCATATATGCGCGGAATGCGTTTTCCGAGACAGCATACGAACTCATAGTTGAATCTTCCGCTCAGTTCTGCCAGTTCTTCGACAGTGATCCGGTCATCCCCGTCCTCTCCTACAAGGACCGCCCGGTCCATGAATTTCGTTTCCGGGATATCTGTCACATCTGCCATGAACTGGTCCATGCACACTCTCCCCAGGATCCTTGCCCGCTTCCCGTGGATCAGTACTGAACCTTTATTGGAAAGTGACCTGGGATAACCGTCGCCATACCCCACGGGAATCGTGGCAACTCTCATCTTTTTCTCTGCCACGAAAGTCCCTCCGTAACTGATTGCCGTGCCCGGTTCTACGTCTTTGACATAAGTCACATGGCTGACCAGGGACAAGGCAGGCTTCAAGTCCACGGCATCTTTATTGACCTCGTCTGACGGATACATTCCATAGGTAGAAATCCCCGCCCTTGCAAGGTCATGCTTCATATCCGGGAAATCAATGATTCCCGCGCTGTTGTCACAGTCGTAATAACGGATCGGGATCTGCCGTTCCTCCATCCGGCTCTTCATCCAGATGAACTTCTCATGCTGTTTCCGTGTATATGTTTTATCCTTTTCATCCGCCTTTGCAAAATGGGTGAACATCCCTTCCAGGCATACATTCGGCAGGCGGCTGATCCTCTCGACCGCATCCGCGCTCTCTTCATTTACCGGAAAACCGATCCTCCCCATTCCCGTGTCAATCTTAATGTGGAAATACACGGTCTTCTCCTGCCTGACCGCTTCCTCTGACATTCCCTTTGCCATGTCTTCTGTGTAGACTGCCGCCCGGATATCATTTCGTATCATCTCTTCATACTGGTCCGGGAACACACAACCAAGCACGAGGATCGGCTTTTGGATCCCCGCCTCTCTCAGCTGGACCCCTTCCTCAAGACACGCCACGGCATATCCCCATATATAGGGTACCTCCTCCAACATCCTGGCGATCGGCACTGCCCCGTGCCCGTATCCGTCCGTCTTCACCACGGCGATCAGGCATGCATTCCCGCCGATCCTTTTTTTCATCTGCTCCATATTGTATAAGACCGCGTCAAGATCGATCTTTGCATATACTCTGTTATGCTGTTTCATTGTCTATTCTTCTCCTCTGTCCTGTTTCAGAAGTACCTTCTCTATCCCTGCGATGAGATCCTGCGCGAGCACACTGTACGCGCCCTTTTCCCCGCGCGCCTCGTCTCCGCCGCAGGCATGGAGGAACACGCCCAGCGCCGCGCTGTCGAACGCTGTCATTCCCTGGGCCGCAAGACCTGTGATCACTCCTGCGAGCACATCACCTGAGCCCGCCTTTGCCATTGCATTATTTCCGGCGAGATTTAAAAACGTGTGATGACCATCCTGCGCTACAACTGTCCGGCTGTCTTTGAGCACGCACACTGCGCCGTACTCTTCAGCAAACTTTCCGGCAGCCTGTATCCGGTTCTCCGCGATCTCTGCCACGCTCTCTCCCGTAAGCCGGGACATCTCTTTCATGTGCGGTGTCACGATAACCGGCGCCTGTCTTTGCCTCAGCACTTCCATATGCCCGCTTAAAATATTCAGTCCGTCTGCATCTGCGATGCAGGGAATATCTGCCTCTTTTAATGTATGGAGCAGGATCTTCTCTGAGTCCTCACTCCTGCCAAGACCGCATCCGATGCACACAACGTCCGCCCACTTAAGAAGCCCTGTCAGCTGTTCCCTGTCATAGCTGCTGTAACAGGATACAATCGCTTCCGGAATGAGCTGCTGTATCACCGCGCGGTTGTCTTCTGATGTGTAGATCTGCACCAGCCCCGCGCCTGCCGCATAGGCTGCCCTTGCGGACAGATAGCACGCGCCTGCCATCCCGCTGCTCCCTGTGATCATAATGACTTTTCCGTAACTGCCCTTGTGGGAGTCTGCCCTGCGGACCGGGAGCAGCCCCGGGATATCTGACTGATCATATGTGAAACACACACGGGGATTCTCTCTGAAAAAGTCAGGATTAATGCCGATGGGCACTGCCACTGTCTCTCCCGCGCAGTTTTTTCCGGGAAACAGCTCGCATCCTGCCTTCACGCATGCCATGGAGACTGTCAGTTCCGCGCGAAATGCTGTCCCCAGTATCCGTCCTGTCCCCGCGCACACGCCGGAAGGGATATCCACTGCCACTTTCCGGCAGTCCCGGCTGTTCATCCACCGGATGATCTCACCGTATCTGCCCGAGACATCCCTGCTCAGCCCCACGCCGAAAACCGCGTCTATTATAACAGTATATTCCCCTTCCGGAATATCAGTGAATACAGGAATCCCCATCCGTTCGGCAATCTGTTTCTGAAGCGAGCATTCCTGGCTCAGAGATGCCTCGTTTCCCGCGAAAAGCACTTCCGCATGCATTCCTTCCTCTGTCAGAAGCCGTGCCACGGCAAACCCGTCGCCGCCGTTATTCCCGCTTCCGCACACCACAAGCGTCCTCGAAGTATCGATCCCTTTTTCATGTATCGCTTCCACTACTTTCAGCGCTGCCCTCTCCATCAGCACCAGCGAGGGCACACCCAGCTGTTCTATGGTATATTTATCGGCCGCCTGCATCTGCGCGCCATCCGGCAGATATCTCATCTGCTCCACCTTCTTTCTCTATTCTTGGGACAGCCTCTTTTGCCCGTCCCTGTTTGCCAGGATAGACAGCGCGCATGGCGGACTGCCTATTCTGATTATGACGAAACATACCCCGCAGGCATCTGCGGGGCAGTATTATGCTCTTTTCTATTTTTTTTGCCCTGACTCGCGCTGGCTGATATTGTATGACAGCTTCATAAGGCTGTCCGAGAGATGTACACTCTCCACAATCACATCCTTCGGCAGGGTCAGATCTGTGTGGGCAAAATTCCATATTGCCTTGATCCCGTTAGCGATCAATATATCTGCCACTTCCACTGCTTTGGATTTCGGGATCGTAAGCGCCGCGATCTCAATATCATTATTCTGGAGAAAATCCACCAGCTCATCCATCATCCGCACCCGAATCCCGCGTATGGTCACTCCCTCCAGACGCGGATTCACATCAAAAAGGCTCTTCAGCACAAAGCCGCTGCGCTCAAATGACGCGTAATTTGCAAGTGCCTGACCTAAATTTCCGGCCCCGATAATAATAAAATTGTGAGTCTTGTCAAGTCCCAGGATCTTACCGATCTCTGTATACAGGTACTTTACATTATACCCGTATCCCTGCTGTCCGAAACCTCCGAAATTATTCAGATCCTGCCGGATCTGGGATGCAGTCACATGCATCTTCTTGCTCAGGTCATTTGATGAGATCCTCTCTACACCGGCTTCCAGAAGATCTCCAAGATACCGGTAATATCTCGGCAGTCTTGAGATTACCGCCCTGGATATTTTTCTATGCTCCACTTCTATCACCTTCCATCGCCCGGCAGCCCGTCATCCCTGCTGTTTCTCACAGCAGAAAGCATACTTTTTCTGCACGCCAGACAGACCGCTGTCCGTTTTTCTCAATATGGTTTATTATATAAAATAGTTAATATTCTGTCAATTTTTACTTTGGTCTTCTGCTCCCGTTCCGCAACGCTCTTTTCGTTCCGTCCCCACTCACAATTTTCTTGTATTTTAGCCTGTTTCGGTTATAATGGTTATCTGAGAGGAGGAGTACCATGATACTCGCATGTCACAATATCAGCAAATCTTTCGGCGACAAGCTCATCGTGAAGAACGGTTCTTTCCATATTGAAGAGAGAGAAAAAGCCGCTCTTGTAGGTGTAAACGGCGCCGGAAAATCTACAATATTAAAAATGATCATGAATGAAGAGCCGACAGACGAAGGCGATATTATATTAGCTAAGGGAAAGACCATCGGATACCTTGCCCAGCACCAGCATCTGATCCCCCACGGAACAATATACGAAGAGCTGCGGAGCGCGAAAGCTGACGTCATAGAGATGGAGCAGAAACTCCGCTCTATTGAACATGAGCTGAAAAGCCTGTCCGGAGACGCCCTGGAGAACAGGCTGGAAACATATAACCGCCTCCAGTCAGAGTTTGAGGCAAGAAACGGCTATGCCTGCGAGAGCGAGATCACAGGCGTCCTGAAAGGACTGGGCTTTACAGAAGAAGAGTTTTCCAAAAAGACGGATACTCTCTCCGGAGGCCAGAAGACCCGTGTCGCCCTCGGCAAGCTGCTCCTTACAAATCCGGACATCCTGCTCCTTGACGAGCCGACCAACCACCTGGACTTAAATTCCATTGCATGGCTGGAGACATTTCTGAGCAATTACCAGGGAGCGGTGTTTATCGTATCTCATGACCGTTTCTTCCTGAACCGGGTCGTGACAAAAGTCGTTGAGATTGAGAACGGAGAGCTTCGCATGTACATAGGAAACTACCATGCATATTCGGAGAAAAAACAGCAGCTCCGCGATGCCCGCCTCAAAGAATACTTAAACCAGCAGAGGGAGATCAGGCATCAGCAGGCAGTCATCGAAAAGCTCCGCTCCTTTAACCGCGAGAAATCGATCCGCCGCGCCGAAAGCCGGGAGAAGATGCTGGAAAAGATGACGCCCGTTGAGAAACCCCAGGATGCGCCCAGAGAAATGCATTTTACCCTGGAACCGTCCTGTGTCAGCGGAAACGACGTCCTTTCCGTGGAAGGGCTCTCCAAACAGTTCGGCAGCCAGATCCTGTTCCGCGATGTCAATTTTGAGATCAAGCGCGGAGAGCATGTTGCCGTCATCGGAGATAACGGCACAGGGAAGACCACGCTCCTCAAGATCCTGAACCAAGTCCAGAAGGCGGACGCCGGATCTTTTACCCTGGGCGCAAAAGTACAGATCGGATATTACGACCAGGAGCATCATGTGCTCCATGACAACAAAACTATCTTTGATGAAATATCCGACGACTACCCGTCACTGAACAACACGCAGATCCGCAATACCCTTGCCGCGTTCCAGTTCACAGGAGATGAAGTATTCCAGGAGATCTCCACCTTAAGCGGCGGGGAGAAAGGACGTGTATCCCTGGCGAAGCTTATGCTCTCAGAGGCAAACTTCCTCATACTGGACGAGCCAACCAACCATCTGGATATCATGTCCAAGGAAATCCTTGAGGAAGCTCTCAACAATTACAGCGGAACCGTGCTCTACGTGTCACATGACCGTTATTTTATCAACCAGACCGCAACACGGATCCTGGAACTGGTCAACCAGACCTTTGTCAATTACATCGGAAATTACGACTACTATCTGGAGAAAAAAGAAGAACTCACCCGGGCTTACGCTTCTTCCCCTTCCCATTCTAACGGAAATGCCGGAAATACCGCGGGCGTTCCCTCCGGCTCATCTCCCGCCTCATCAGCCAGCGCATCCGCGCTGAGCTGGCAGGAGCAGAAAGAACATCAGGCAAAAGAACGCAAACGGAAAAGCGACCTGAAAAAGACCGAAGAAGAGATCAGCCGCCTGGAAGAACGAAATGCAGCCATTGACCACGAGCTGACACTGGAAGAAGTGTACTCCAATTCCGTGAAATGCCAGGAACTGTCCATCGAACGGGCGGAAAATGAAGAAAAGCTCGAAGAACTCTACGAAAAATGGGAGTCACTCGCTGAATAAATCTGGACTTGCCGGGGAGGCGGCCGAGGGATATAACGTCCGAAAACCGTAGGTTGTTTTAAGACGTATTCGTGGCGGACCGGGGTGTGGTTCCGGCTCCGCTCCACGATTTGAGAAAAACTACAAAGGAAGGAAACAAGGCGTTAATTGCCACGCGGACGATTCGACTGCGCATCAGGCATCCGCGTGGCAATTAACGCCTTGTTTCCTTCCTTTGTAGTTTTTCTCAAATCGTGGAACGGAGCCGGAACCACACCCCGGTCCGCTACGAATAC
>DXCD01000155.1 GCA_019116185.1 Candidatus Mediterraneibacter stercorigallinarum | reverse complement strand
ATGCTGTATGTCTCCTTTCTTTTTGTTACATACAACATATCCCAAAGCCCATGTGAAAGCTATTCATCAGATGCAACAAATACATTGATTGCAAATGCAGCACTTTTCATGGCATGGAAATCTTCCTCTTTCAGTAGGCATCACCCCTTTCAAATCATTTGCTACCGCTGATCTTCCCTCTGTTGTTTCCTCATGTGGCGGATATAAAGCCGGACAGATTTCTCTGCCATCTGACCTGCCGTCACTTCTTTTCCCAATCGCTTTGATTCCCGTTTTGCTATCTGATCCAGTTCCCGCAGCATTGTTTCTGGAACATCTACCGTCAGTATCTTTGCCACATCTGCCTCTCATTCTTCCTGCAGCATCGACAGGAACTCCATCATTTCTTCCGGAACATTGTCTGTATCTGTCTGTTCCGATTTTTCTGTGTCTGCCTGTATATACATGCCCTGCATCTCTTCCCGGACAGCTCTGCGGATCACATCTTCCAATGCAGCCGTCTGCTCATACGCCAGGATCGCATGGACCAGGTATGCTGTCTTTTCTCTTTCCGGAACATCCAGCAGCGTCTCCCATGCTTTCCTGTGATCGGGATTCTTCAGGTTCGGGCGAAAAGAAAAGACGGGCCGTTTCATCGCTTCAACATCTGCTCTGCAAGCCGTTCAAACCCGGCAGCGTTCAGATTTACGTCCGGCAGGGTAATAAGCCGACACAGGCGGTCCTGGGGCGTCACATACCGTTTAAAAAGCGCCGCTCCGCCGCCGAGAACCACAGACGGGATTGCCTGCAGATCAAAGCCGCACTCCATGATCGCAGACAAAATCCTCTGAATATAGGTTCTTCCCGCCTGCTGGATCAGCCGTACCGCTTCCTCCGAGACACTGCAGTGCTTTCCAGCAAGGACACGCTCCACCTGGGCATCCGTCACAGACAGCCCGGTATCCCGTCGGACAATCTCCATTGCTTCCTCCTGGCAGCGGATCACACCCAGTTCCAGGCTGCGGCAGGTTGTGGCATTTGGAACACCATTGTCCAGCCGCATGATGTCCAGCGTCCATCCGCCGATATCCGCCAGAAGCACAGAAGGCTCCCCAACGAACACATCCGGCCGGACTGCCATCACAGAATACCCCTGTGGGAACAGTTTTACATCCGAGATGTGAATCTCATAGGAGATCCCTTCGTACCGGAACACCGCCGGATTTTTCTTTCCCAGCAGATATTCCCTGAAATTTCTCTTTTCCCTGCCGAACGTGGTGAGGGGCAGTCCTGCCGACAACACCACGTCCGCTTTTGGCGGAATGCCCCGGAACTGGATCTCCTGTGCGATTGCCGCCAAGGTCAGCAGGTAATAGTTCTGGTTCTCCGTTTTCGTGCGGATCAGCGGCTGCCGTCCGGTTCCGCACACATAGTATTTCCCTTCAAACTGCAGGACTCCCCGGTTCGTATATGGCTCATGTTCATACGCCGATACGCCGGAGGGGAAACAGCAGTGCTTTGTTTTCATGGCAGAATAGCCATGGTCAATCCCTATGATCATCGGTTTCATCACTCCTATCTGACACTCTCATTCCTGTTCTTCTGTTTCTTTATCTCTCTTTTTCCCTGCTCCCATAATTCCTTGATACGTGGGTTATTTAAATTCCAAGACGTTCTCCCACTGTTGTATTCCGGCCATTCTTTTACGTTATGTTTCCTGCATATGAGAGGGAATGCAACTGATGTTTCTTTCAAGTCCATCGGATATTCGATCAGCGGATGATACACAATATCTTTTGTAACTTCCGCTGAATATCTTTTGACCATCTCGTCTGGACAAATATCATAAGGTTTCTTCTTGGTGGCCTGCTCATATGCCCGGTATCCTACAGAATACATTCTCTCAAAAAAACAGTATTCGTCCATTTTTATATGGGAAAGCTGATCCGGATCTTTCAGTACGTCATAATAGTTTTTCTCTCCCTGTGCGATCAGCCATGACCGGAAATCCATAAAGCCATCATCCGAACATTCTCCTGCTACTACGCTTGCTGCACTCCATAGTCCATATTTATCCGCCGCATCATAATAACTCAGAAAAATGCATTGGAACCCTATGATCTGTTCCGATCCCATCGTCTTCAGCCGTTCAACGATCCAATGCTCTTCTTTCGCCATGTCTGTGCCGCAGGCTGCTCTCATCTCATCGATCAGATGCCAGAATTCCTCTTTCGTCATTTTCAATTCTCTGCTCATATATTTTTCTCCTTACATAACGAAAGACCGCTCCAGATGTCGGAACGGTCTCTCATTTCTTCATTTGCTATTGTTTCAATAATGTCAGCATATCTTCTATCCCATATCGATAGGCAAGTTCCCCATAACAGAGCCACTCCGCCTCTACCGCTGATATGTATTCATCAACCGCCTCCCTTGCTTCTTTGGAAAGAGGCATTTCATCCAATCTTTTCCCCAGTTCATCCGCCTGTTGTCTTCGCCGGCGAAACTCCGCATTCTCCAGGAATTCCCGGTCTGCATCGTCCATGCGTCCATCCTTCAAATGCTCCAGAATACGCATCCGGCGATTCCCTGCATCCGGTGCGTTGCTTTCTTCCGACAGGTCAGTCAGCAGCCTGTTAAGATCCCGCATATCCGCCTGTCCGAGAAAGTAAAAGTATTCTCTTTCCAGAGCTTCCACATCTGATTTTAGATTCATGTAATTGCCAAATGCCTTATGTTCTTCCTCTGTCAGGAAGATTTCTGACTCTTCATCCCACAACCTGTCCAGGACTGGATACTCCCTCAAAAGGAGACTTCTCTTGTCTAAGAGTTCCTGATACTCCGGATTACATTTGAGGAGATACCGGACAACCCTCTGGTC